>DATCMG010000732.1:0-4547 GCA_036563555.1 Roseomonas sp.
GCACGTTCTCGCTGATCCGCCAGACATAGATGCCGATGATGCCGAGCGAGAGCAGCGTCATGAAGCCGAAGAACAGCACCGCGATCATCAGGGGGACATAGCCCTCCACCGGGATGTCGCGGAACAGCCAGGCCAGCAGCACCACCGCGGCGACCACGACCGAAAGCGCCCCCCCTACCGCGCCGATGCCCACCAGCAGAGTGATCGGCAGGTCGGAAAAGGCAAAGACACTGTCCACGAAGTAGCGCAGGCGCTTGGCGAAGACCCAGGCGCTGGTTCCCTTGGTGCGGGCGCGGCGGTCATAGGGTATCTCGAGCCGCCGGAACCCCACCCAGAAGAGCTGGCCGATCAGTGAGCCCGAGCGTTCGTCGAGCGCGAGGAGGGCGGTGCGGACCTCCTCGTTGCAGCCGAAGATGTCCACGCCCCCGGCCGGCACCTCGCGGATCACGAAACGACGGTAAAGGCGCCAATAGGCCTGCGAGAGGAAACGCGACAGGCCCGGGTCCTGGCGCGAGGCCCGCACGCCGAGGCAAAGATCGGCCGCATCCGAGCGCAGGGTCTCGAAGAAGCGTTCCGCCAGCTCGGGGGGCTCCTGCAGGTCGGCCGCCATCACGGCGAAGTAGCGGCCCCGCGCCGCGGTCAGCCCCTCGCGGATGGCGGCGAAGGCGCCGAAGTTGCGCGAAAGCGAGAGAAGCTGAGCGGGGAAGCCAAGATTCGGCAGGGCAGCCCGCAGCAGCGCCTCGCAGTTATCGGGAGAGGCATCCACCACCAGCACCGCCTCGAAGCCAGGCACGCGGGACGCCAGGCCAGAGAGTGCCTCAAGCAGATCAGGCAGATTTTCCTCGTTCCGGTATATTGGAACGATAAGCGAACATTCAATCATCTGGCTCACGCTGGCGAGAGTGGCGCCCTCATAACAGCCCACCCCCGCTCCGACAAACGCGGAACAGCCTGGGTGCCGTTCGGCCGCCGGCGTGGTGTCAGCCCCCCGTGAACCGCGGCTCCCGCTTCTCAAGGAATGCCGCGCGCCCCTCCCGATGATCGGCGGAAAGGAACAGCGTGGTCTGAAAGTGCCGCTCCGTCTCCAGCGCGGCATCAAGGCCCGCCGCCAGCATCGCCTTGGTCAGCGCCATCGGCGCCGGCGCCTGGGCGGCGAGGAAGCGCGCGCGTTCCAGCGCGAAATGCAGCGACTGGCCGCGATGCACCACCTCATCCACCAGGCCGATGCGCTCGGCATCCCCTGCCGTCACCTGCTCATGCAGCATCAGGATGCGGCGCGCGCGGCCGGCGCCGACGCGGGCAGGCAGGGTGAAGGGCAGGCCGAGATCGCCCATCAGCCCGACCTTGCCGAACCCCGCCATGAAGCGCGCATCCTCCGCCGCCACAATCAGGTCGCAGGCGCAGGCGAGCGACAGGCCGGCGCCCACGCACCAGCCCTCCACCGCCGCGACGACGGGCTTGCTGCCGGCGGCGATCAGGCGGATCGACCGGTGCGCGAGGCGCAGCCTCTCACGACCCGCGAGCGCGCTGGATACGTCCATGCCGGAAAGATCGCCCCCGGAGCAGAAATTTCCGGAGGCACCCATGATCACGATGGCGCGGATTGCTGGATCGCCCTCGGCCTTCTCCAGAATATCGGCCATGCGTTCGCGAAGCGGCACGGCCAACGCGTTGCGCCGCGCCGGATAGTCGAGCGTGAGGGTCAGCACGGGGCCGTCCTGCACGACATGCAGCGACATGCCCTCAGGCAGGGGGGTGTCGCTCATCTCAGGCGGCCGCCGTCTCCCGCGCGTCCCGCAGGGGCGCGGCGGTGACGGAGCGCAGGTGTTCCAGCGTCACGCCGGGCGCGAGGTCGCGGATCGCGAAGCCCTCCTCCGTCACGTCCAGCACCGCGAGGTTGGTATAGACGCGCGCCACCGCCTTCATCGCGGTCAGCGGATAGGAGCAGGCCTCGACGAGCTTCGGGCGCCCGTCCTTGGTGGTGTGCTCCATCATCACCCAGACTCGCTTCGCGCCGGCCGCGAGATCCATGGCACCACCCACCGCAGGCGCGGTGTCGTTCTCGCTGGTCGCCCAATTGGCGATGTCGCCATTCGACGCGACCTCGAAGGCGCCGAGCACGCAAAGGTCGATATGGCCGCCGCGGATCATCGCGAAGCTGTCGGCATGGTGGAAATAGGAGCCGCCGGGATGCAGCGTGACGGGCTGCTTGCCGGCATTGATCAGCCAGGCATCCTCCTGCCCCTTCTCCGGTGCGGGGCCCATGCCGAGGATGCCGTTCTCCGAATGCAGCACCACCTCGCGCTCGGGCGGCACATGGTCGGCCACCAGCGTCGGAATACCGATGCCGAGATTGACATACCAACCCTCGGGGATATCGGCCGCGACGCGGCCAGCCATCTGGGTGCGGGACCAGGGTTCCATCGCTTTGTCCTCCATCAGGCCCAAGGCGCGCCGCGGCGCACATTCAGCACGCGATCCACGAAAATGCCCGGCGTGACCACGCGCTCGCCCTCGATCACGCCAAGCTCGACGATGTTCTGCGCCTGCACGATGGTCAGCCTGCCCGCCATCGCCATCACCGGGTTGAAGTTCCGCCCGCTGCGCCGGTAGGTCAGGTTGCCCCAGCGGTCGGCGTCCCAGGCTTCCACCAGGGCGACATCGCCGGGAAGCGCCAGCTCCATCACATGCGGGCGACCGTTGAACTCCCGCGTCTCCTTGCCCTGGCCGAGCTTGGTGCCGGCGGCGGTCGGGGTGAAGAAGGCGGGAACGCCGGCTCCGGCAGCGCGCATGCGCTCGGCCAACGTGCCTTGCGGAACGATCTCCAGTTCCAGCTTTCCGGCCTTGTACAGATCCTCGAACACCACCGACCCGGCGCTGCGCGGGAAGGAGCAGATGATCTTGCGGACGCGCCCCAGTTCCATCAGCCGCGCGAGGCCCGTGCGGCCCGTTCCGGCATTGTTGGCAACGATGGTCAGGTCCTTGGCGCCCTGCTCGATCAGCCCCTCGATCAGGTCGTCGGGCTGGCCCGCGGCACCGAAGCCGCCGACGAGCACGGTGCTGCCATCCTTCACGCCCTCCATGGCGGCGGCCATGTCGCGGACGATCTTGTCGATCACTGCTGCTTCTCTCCCGAAGTCATGTATGGGGCGATGCGGTCATAAGGGGTGAGGGCCGCGATGGCGGGCAGGTCACCCGCCATCAGGGCCCGCCCGGCCTCCAGCGCCGCCCCATAGGCGGCGCGGGCAATGGCGCCGCCCACGCTCACACGGCGTACGCCGAGTTCCGCCAGCCGCGCGAAGGGAACCGCGCCGCTGCGCGGCCCGATCAGCACATTCACCGGCTTCGGCGCAACGGCGCGAACCACGGCGCGGATCGCATCCTCATCCGGAAGGCCTGGCGCATAGAGGCAATCGGCCCCGGCCTCCGCGAAGGCGGTCAGGCGGCGGATGGTGTCGTCCAGATCCGGACGGCCATGCAGGAAGTTCTCGGCGCGCGCGGTGAGGATGAAGGGATGGGGCGAGGCACGGGCGGCGCGCGCGGCGGCAGCGATGCGCGCGACGGACGCGTCGAAGCCATGGATCGGCGCGGCGGGGTCGGCCGTCGTGTCCTCGATGCTGCAGCCGCAAAGCCCGGCCTCAATGGCGGCGCCGACGGTCACGGCGGCATCTTCCGGCGCCGGGCCGAAGCCATCCTCCAGATCGGCGGAAACGGGAAGGCCGGTGGCGCCGATCAGGTCACGGGCATTCGCCAGCGCCTCGTCGCGGGAAATGGCCGCTTCCATGTCCCGGCGGCCCAGCATGAAGGCCAACCCCGCCGAGGTGGTGGCGACGGCCTGAAAACCGAGCCCGGCCATCAGCCGCGCGCTGCCGGCGTCCCAGGCATTGGGCAGTGCAAAGCAGCCCGCCGCGTGCAGCGCGCGGAAGCGTTCGGCGGGCGGGGCGCTCACGCCGCCATCTCCCCCGCGCGGTCATTCGTGAAGCCGTGCAGGCGCATGGGCGCCGGCGGCAGGTCGTGCAGCACGCGCAGGATGTTGGCGGCCAGCCAGGCATCCTCCAGCGCCCCATGCAGCGCCGTTTCCCGTGCCAGGCCGCAGGTGGCGGAGACATGGGCCAGGCCGGAACGCGCCCCCGGACGGTGCCGGCGCCAGGCGAGCATGGTGCAGAACTCGCCCGACCAGGGCCGGGCCATGTCCAGCCGGTCGAACTCTCCCCCAAGCATGCGCCGGTCGAAGGAGAGGTTGTGGGCGCAGCCGAGCGCGCGCCCAAAGAAATCGGCGACCTCCTCCGCATGCTCGGCGAAAGCGGGCTGCCGCGCCAGATAGGCGTCGGACAGGCCATGCACGCGATAGGCGCCGAAATGGCAGCGCATGCCGGGCGCGAAGACGAGGTGCAGCGTCGCCTCCGGCTCCAGCGCGGCATCCAGCCGCACGGCGCCCAGGGAGACCACGCGGTCCTGGCCAGTGCAGCCGGTGGTCTCGGTGTCGAAGACGATGACGGGACGGCCGGGGATCAAAGGACGGCGTTTCCTAAGGTGAATGGTCGCAT
>DATCMG010000545.1:0-13874 GCA_036563555.1 Roseomonas sp.
GAACGACTTCCGCGCTATTCTGATAACTTAGCAAATGTAAGGAGCGAGCCACCTCGCGACATGGACTTAACCAACCTAACTTAAGCCCATGCGCGACAAGGTACTCGAAACCCTCCTGGCCCAACGCGGCGCCGTCACGCGGATCGCCGTTGGTCTCGGCATCTCCACTGCAGCGGTGTCCCAATGGCGCCGTGTTCCGCCCGAACGGGTCGAGGAGGTGGCGCGCATCATGGAGGTCACTCCGGAGACACTCCTCCGCCCAGACCCCCTTCCCTCAGGAGCGCCCCGCTTGGCCCCCAAGATTCCCATCCGCCGCCGCCGCCGCACGAAGATGATCGCCACCCTCGGCCCGGCAAGCACCTCGCCCGAGGTGATCGAGCGGCTGTTCCGCGCCGGCGCCGACATCTTCCGGCTGAACTTCTCCCACGGCTCGCACGAGGACCACGCCGCCCGCATCGCCACCATCCGCGAGATCGAGCGCCGCACCGGCCGCCCCATCGGCATCCTCGCCGATGTGCAGGGCCCGAAGCTGCGTGTCGGCAAGTTCGCGGGCGGCCGTGTCCAGCTCCAATCCGGCCAGCCCTTCCGGCTGGACCTTTCCCCGGTTCCCGGCGACGTGCGCCGCGTGCAGTTGCCACATCCCGAAATCATCTCGGCCGCCCGCATCGGCACCTCGCTGCTCCTGGATGACGGCAAGCTCCGCCTCGGCGTCACCCGCCAGCGCGACGACCACCTGGAGACCGAAGTCCTGGTCGGCGGCGCCCTGTCCGACCGCAAGGGCGTGAACGTGCCCGACGTCGCCCTGCCCATCCCCGCCCTGACGGAGAAGGACCGCGCCGACCTGGATTTCGCGCTGGAGCAGGGCGTTGAATATATCGGCCTCTCCTTCGTCCAGCGCCCGGAGGACGTGGCCGAGGCCAAGGCCATCGCCGATGGCCGGGCCTGGATCATGGTGAAGATGGAGAAGCCGCAGGCCGTCGAGCAGATGGACGCCATCCTCGACCTGGCCGACGCGGTCATGGTCGCGCGCGGCGACCTCGGTGTGGAATGCCCGCCCGAGGAGGTGCCGCTGATCCAGAAGCGCATCATCCGCGCCGCCCGCAGCCGCGGCCTTCCCGTGGTGGTCGCGACCCAGATGCTGGAAAGCATGATCAGCGCGCCCACGCCGACCCGCGCCGAAGCCAGCGATGTCGCCACCGCCGTCTTCGATGGCGCGGACGCGGTGATGCTTTCGGCCGAAACCGCCGCCGGGCAATACCCCTTCGAGGCGGTGAACATCATGGACCGCATCGTCGCACGCACCGAGCAGGATCCGGGCTGGCGTGCCATCACCGACAATGCCCGCCCCGAGCCACGCCACACCTCCTCGGATGCCATCGCGGCCGCCGCCCGCCAGATCGCCAGCACGATCGAGGCCGAGGCGATCGCCGCCTTTACCTCCACCGGCAGCACCGTGCTGCGCGTGGCGCGGGAGCGCCCCGCCGCCCCGATCATCGGCCTCACCGCGAGCGAACACACCGCTCGCCGCCTCGCCCTTGTCTGGGGCGTGCATCCCGTGCTGAGCAAGGAACCGGCAAGCATGACCGACATGGTCGCGAAGGGCGTCCGCGCCGCCGCCACGGAAGGTTTCGCGGTGCGCGGGGACGAGGTGGTGGTGGTCGCCGGCGTGCCCTTCGGCATACCGGGCACCACCAATGCGTTGCGCGTGGCGATCGTCGATTAGAGACCTGCGTGGGCAGACTCCGAGGCCCGGGCCCCTTGCCGAAGGCGGCGGGGGCATTCACAGGAACCGCCGCCGGGCCGAAGATGCCCGGCGCGCGGCATGGGGACGATGATGAAGCGTATCGCGATGGCCACCCTGATGGCGGCGGGCCTGGCCCTTTCCGCAGCGCCGGCCCAGGCACAGCGCAACGGGGTCTATGACGTCAGGGGCGTGAACCCGGATGGTTCCGCCTATACTGGCCAGATGGTGATCCAACAGGTCGGCCTCGCCTCCTGGCGCGTCGCCTGGCAGGTGGGCGAGGCCCGGTTCGAGGGCTATGCCATGTCTGCCGGCCCGGTCTTCTCCGTCGGCTTCACCCTGGAGCAACGCCCCGGCATCGCCATCTACCAGGTGGCCCCGGATGGCGGCATGACGGGCCAGTGGACGCTGATCGGCAGCAGCGCGATCGGCACGGAAAGCCTGACGCCCCGCTGAGGCGGTTCCGGGGCGCGGGTAGGGCCTCGCCTCCTTACCCCGCCAGGAACACCCGCCAGAGCCCGACGGCCAGCGCCGCGATGGCGCCGGTCACGGTCAGCCACAGCACCGCCCGGACCGCGCGTAGCCCGGCCGCGCCGCGCCGCTCTTCCTCGGTCCATTCCTCCTTCGGCCGCACGGGATCCCAGGGCTGCGCCTCAATTCCGGCGAAACGGCCCACCGCCGCCTCCCGGCGTGGCCGCGAGGCGCGCTTCCGGAAGGGATCACCATAGGTCGGATGCCGTTGCACGCTTCTGCCCCCGGGGCGGTCGATCCCGTTCGCCGGGTGGCTGCCATCGTCCGCAGCAACGCGCCCCCGTGCAATCGGGGCGGGGCAGCCCTCCGCCGGGCCGTCCCTCAGCCCGGCCCGACTGGCGTCGCCTCGCGCGCCAGCAGCGCCGCCTTGCGCTCCAGCCCCCAACGATAGCCCCGCAACGTGCCGTCCCGTCCCACGACGCGATGACAGGGCACGGCCAGGGCCACGCCATTTCCCGCACAAGCCCGCGCCACCGCGCGCGCCCCACGCGGCATCCCCAGCCGCGCCGCAAGTTCCGCATAGTCGAGGGTGCCCCCCGCCGGGATGGCCCGCAGCGCCTCCCAGACCCGCTTCTGGAAAGCCGTGCCGCGCAGGTCGAGCGGCAGGTCCAGCGCGGCCCGCGGCTCCTCCACCCAGGCCAGCACCCGCGCCACCGCCTCCTGCGCCGCATCGTCGGCCGGCTCGATTCGCGCCTGGGGAAAGCGCGTCGCCAGGCTCTGGCGCAGCGCCGCCTCATCCGCCCCGAATTCGATGGCGCAGACGCCGCGATCCGTCATCGCGACCATCACCGGCCCGAGCGTGCTCTCGCCGAAGGCGGTGCGGATCACCTCCCCCGCGCCGCCACGCCGGGCCACCCCGGGGGTCATTCCCAGGAACCGCGCCGGATCCTCATAGACCCGGCTTTCGCTGCCGAAGCCCGCCCCGGCCACCGCATCCGCCACCCGCTCACCCGAGGCCAGCGCCGCCCCCAGCCGCCGCGCCCGCACCGCCGCGGCATAGGCATGGGGCGTCACGCCCACCACCTCCCGGAATAGCCGGAGGAAATGATGCCGCGCATAGCCCGCCCGCTCCGCCAGCGCCGCGAGTGAGGGCACCTCCTCCGCCGCCTCGATCGCCGCGCAGGCGGCCCGCACGGCCTCGGCATGGATCGCAGCCCTCGCCCCGTCCGGATCGCAGCGCCGACAGGGGCGGAACCCTTCCGCCGCAGCCTCCGCCACGCTGGCGAAGAAGCGCACATGCCGCCGCAGCGGCGGCCGCGCCGGACAGCCCAGGCGGCAGACCACCCATTGACTGGTGACGCCGTAGAAGCGTCCCGGCAAGGCTTCCCGTCGCAACAGCGCCTGCCACAGCGCCTCCTCGTCCGGGGTCTCTCCGATCAGGTCCGGTGTGTCTCGCATGGCGCCATTTCACCGATTGCGCGGGCCACGGGCCATCCGCCCGTTGCGCCGGAACGCCTCATGTCTGGTCCCCCAGCGCCCGCCGACGCAACTCCCGCCGCCGCTGGGCCCCGCCCGGGAGTTGCGGATGGATCTGCAGCGCCGCCTCCAGGCTCCGCAGGGCGCCCGCCGCATCGCCCGCATCCTCCTGCAACTCGGAAAGCGCCAGCAGCGCCCCGAAATGCCGGGGCTCCAGCCGCAGCGCCTCGCGCAGATCGGCCGCCGCCGCCGCCCGGTCGCCAGCCGCAGCCTGGGCCTGGGCGCGAAGCACCCAGGATTCCGGGAAATCCGGCTGCAGCGTGATGGCGGCGTCCAGATCCTCCACCGCCTCCCCGGCATCGTTCCCTTCCATCGCCCGCAGTCCCTTGCGGAGCAGCAGCCCCACGGCCGGCGTGCCGCCCTCGGCCCAGAGCGCCTGGATGCGCGCCTGGATCGGTGCCGCCGAGGCCTCGTCCGGCGCCTGCGCCAGCGCGTCCAGCAGCCGGTCCAGCTCCTCCCGCCGCTGCTCGGCGGCACCGGCCCTGGGCATGGGCATGGCGGGGGGTGGAATCGCCGGTGCCACGCCGCCTCCGCCGGGGATCGGCAAAACCTGCGCCGGGGCCGCAGCCGAGAGCGTGACCAGCAGCGCCGTCATCCCCGCCAGGCGAACCATGCCGTCCTCCTTCGCACCCACCAGCGCCCGGCTTCTACCCCGCCGCAAGCGCCTCCTGCCGCGCCTGCGCCGCCATCACGGTGGCCGGCGCCGGGCCACCGGCCATCCAGTCCAGCAGCTCCACCGTATGCACGACCGGCAGCCCGCCGCCACCCAACTGCGTCAGGCAGCCGATATTGCCCGATGCGACGATGTCCGCCCCCGTCCGGTGCAGGAAGCCCAGCTTGCGGTCGCGCAACCGCCCCGCGATCTCGGGCTGCAGGATGTTGTAGGTTCCCGCGCTGCCGCAGCAGAGATGCGCCTCCTGCGGCACCCGCACCTCGAAACCCGCCTTCTCCAGCAGCGACTTGGGCACGCCCGTGATCTGCTGCCCGTGCTGCAGGCTGCAGGCCGCGTGATAGGCCACCGAGATCCCGGGCGGCTCGCGCGCCGGTGCATAGTCGAAGCGCGCCAGCACCTCCGACACATCCTTCGCCAGCTCCGCCACCCGCGCCGCCCGGTCCCGCAGGCGCGGCTCGGCCTCGCGGAACATATGGCCGTAATCCTTCACCGTCGTGCCGCAGCCCGAGGCGTTGATGACGATCGCGTCCAGCCCCTCGCCCTCCGCCTCCGCCACCCAGGCCTCGATGTTCCGCCGGGCCAGGGCATGGGAGGAATCCTGCCGCCCCATATGGTGGGTCAGCGCGCCGCAGCAGCCCTGCCCGGCGGTCACCACCACCTCGATCCCCATGCGCGTCAGCAGCCGGATCGTGGCCTCGTTGATGGAGGGCGCCAGCACCGTCTGCGCGCAGCCCGTCAGCAGAGCCACGCGCCCGCGCCGCTCGCCCGCCGCGCGATACACCATGGGCCGCGCGGTTTCCCCCGGGGGCGGCAGCACCGCCGGCGCCAGGTCCAGCATCGCCCGCAGCCGCTTCGCCGTCTTGGACGGCCCGCGGAACAGCACCTTCAGCGGCTGCGCTACCCGCGCGCCCGCCAAGGCCGCGCGGAACAGGCCGGGCCGCGGCAGCACCGTGGCCAGCACGGAGCGGATCACCCGCTCCATGAAGGGCCGCTTGTAGGTTTCCTCGATGTGATGCCGCGCATGGTCGACCAGGTGCATGTAGTGCACCCCGCTCGGGCAGGTCGTCATGCAGGAGAGGCAGGAAAGGCAGCGATCCACATGCCGCACCTCCTCCTCCGAGGCCGCGCGTCCGGATTCCAGCATGTCCTTGATGAGGTAGATGCGGCCGCGCGGGCTATCCAGCTCGTCCCCCAGCAGGACGAAGGTCGGGCAGGTCGCGGTGCAGAAGCCGCAATGCACGCAGGTCCGCAGGATCTGGTTGGACTCCCGGATGTCCGGATCCGCCAACTGCGCCTCGGTGAACTCCGTCTTCATGCGCCCTTCTCCCGAAATACCTCGAAAAAGCAACGACCTGTCGTGAGCGCAACCCGTTCCGGACCGGCCCGTTCCCCGGAAGTAGAACACGCCCCGCCAGGGGCCCAAAGGAACACCGGAGGCCGCGACCGCCCGATGCCGAACCTTCCGATCCAACAGGCCAAGCCGCTGCGGCCCGACCCCGCGCGCCCCGGGCCGAAGGAGGCTCGCCGCCAGGCCGCGTTGCTCGCCCCGCCGACGCCCCATGGGCAGCGCTTCCCCGGCGATGGCGGAAAGTCCTTGCCTTCCGGTGGCGGCCCCGCGCTTCGCAGCAGCCACCGCATCGCTGACCCGGTCTGGCGGCGCGAAGACCAGTAGATCGGTTGCGGAGCCGCTGAAACCAGCCCCCGATCACCTGGGAAAGAGGGGTGTGGCGCGCCCCTTAGGGGCGCGACATCGCCCTCACCCCGCGAAGGGGTCGCTCACCGTGATGGTGTCGTCGCGCTCCGGGCTCGTGGAGAGCAGGGTCACCGGCGCCTCCACCAGTTCCTCGATCCGGCGCACATACTTGATCGCCTGGGCCGGCAGCTCCGCCCAGGACCGCGCGCCGCGCGTGCTGCCCGACCAGCCCTCGACCGTTTCATAGACCGGCTTGGCCGCCGCCTGCGCGGCCATGGCCGCCGGCAGACGCTTCAGCACCTCGCCGTTGATCTCGTAGCCCGTGCAGATCTTCAGCTCCGGCAGCCCATCCAGCACGTCGAGCTTCGTCAGCACCAGCCCCTGCACGCCGCCGACCTTCACCGCCTGGCGCACGAGGCAGGCATCGAACCAGCCGCAGCGGCGCGGACGCCCCGTGACGGTGCCGAACTCATGCCCGCGGCTTCCCAGCAGCTTGCCCGTGTCGTCGAACAGCTCCGTCGGGAAGGGTCCGGCGCCGACGCGCGTGGTGTAGGCCTTGGCGATGCCCAGGATCATGCCGACCGAATGTGGCCCGACCCCCGCCCCCGCCGCCGCGTTGCCCGCGACGGTGTTGGAGGAGGTGACGAAGGGATAGGTGCCGTGATCCACATCGAGCATCACGGCCTGCGCGCCCTCGAACATCACGCGCTTGCCGTCGATGCGCGCCTGGTCCAGCCGCTCCCACACCGCTTCCATGAAGGGCAGCAGCTTCGGTGCCCAGCCCAGCAGCCTGTCCAGCAGGTCCTGCTTCGCGAAGGTCTCCGCGCCCAGCCCCGCCAGCAGCGTGTTGTGGTGCAGCAGCAGCTCGTCGAGCTTCTGCGACAGCGTCTCCGGCTCCGCCAGGTCGCACAGGCGAATGGCACGCCGCGCCACCTTGTCCTCATAGGCCGGGCCGATGCCGCGCCCCGTCGTGCCGATCGCATTCTTCCCGCGCGCCATCTCGCGCGCCTTGTCGATCGCGGAGTGCAGCGGAAGGATCAGCGGCGTGTTCTCCGCGATCCGCAGGTTGTGCGGCCCGACCTCCAGCCCCTGCGCGCGCACCTTCTCGATTTCCCCGAGCAACGCGTCGGGATCGAGCACCACGCCATTGCCGATGATGCCCAGCTTCCCGCGTACGACGCCGGAGGGCAGCAGCGACAGCTTGTAGGTCTGGTTGCCCACCACCAGCGTGTGGCCCGCATTATGGCCGCCCTGGAAACGCACCACGATGTCGGCGCGGCTGGCCAGCCAATCCACCACCTTGCCCTTGCCCTCGTCGCCCCACTGGGCGCCGATGATGGCAACATTGGCCATGGAACTACTCCTCCAGGATCGGCACGGCGATCCCGCCGCGCAATTCATGCGTGCAGCCCAGCCGGCGCGGGTCATCCGCCGCCGACAGCGCGGCGACCGTTACATGCCCCTCGCGACGAAGCGCCGCGGCGTCTTCGGGGTCATGCCCCGCCGGCAGGAAGACGCGGGTCGGCATGGGGGGCAATGGCGCCGCCCGCAGCGCCGCATCGGGATAGAGGCTGAGCCCCGTCGCCGGCTCCTCCCCGCTCACATAGCGCCCGCCGCGTCCCAGTTCCCCGGTGCGCCCCGGCCCGTACAGGGTGAAGGCAACGCCGGTGTGATAGCGGAAGCCGCGAAACTCCACGGGGTCCAGCGTGATCCGCAGCCCCGGCACCCGGCGCCGCAGCGCCGCCACCACCTCGGCCGCATTATCGGCGATGCGGCGCGGCCCGTCCGGCAGCGGCGCCGCGCGCAGCGCCTCGAGTGCCCCATCCGCGGGTCCGGCGGCCGCCAGCAACTCGATCAGGAAAATGGCCGGCGGCCCCGCGATCTCGGCCAGGCGCGCGACCTCCGCCGCGTCCTTCCGGTCCAGCGCCCGCGCCAGGCGTGACCGCGTGGGGCCCTCCAGCCCTGCCGCATCCAACAGGGCGGGCGACATGGCCGGCAACGTGATGTCGAGCGCGACATCTGCGATCCCCACCGCCGCCAGCGCCTCGACGCCCAGCGCCGCGACCTCGGCATCCGCCTCCGCGCTGTCCACGCCGATCAGCTCCACGCCCAATTGCGGCAACTGCCGCCCCGGCGCGATCTGCGTGCCGCGCACGCGCAGCACCTGCCCGGCATAGGAAAGCCGCAGCGGACGCGGCACGTCCCGCAGCCGCGTCGCCGCGATCCGCGCGACCTGCGGCGTGGTGTCGGCGCGAAGCCCCATCATGCGCTGGCTCACCGGGTCCATCAGCCGGAAGGTCTGGTCGGCCAGGGCCGCGCCCGACCCGGTCAGCAGCCCTTCCTCGAATTCCAGCAGGGGCGGCTTCACCCGCTCGTAGCCGTGGCTCGCGAAGACCGCCATCATCGCCTCGACAAGCGCCGCCTCCCGCGCCGCCTCGGGCGGCAGCAGGTCGGACAGGCCAGCGGGCAGCAGGGCCGGGTTGGGCGGATCGTCGGTCATGCGAGAGACAGTGAACGCTCGGCGGTTTTTGCGCGGGGTGAATGACAGTGCAGGCCCCGCGCCGCAAGCCCGTTGGGCTCGGATCAGCCGAGGCGTCGGATCATGGCACCGCGATGCCGTCCCCCGGCAACCCCGGCGCGACACTCTACGTTGCCTGAAGCAACCCCATGAAGCCCCTCCGGAACGCCGCCCTGAAGCCCGCCCTGCTCGCCTTTCCCCTCCTGCTCGTCGCCTGCGGCGACGGACGGAGCCTCACCAACCGTATCGGCTTGGCCGATCCGCTGCGCGAACCTGCGCGCGCGGCGCCCTTTGAATATGGCCGCCCCGGCTGGCTTACCGGCCGCCCCGCCGAGGCTGCCCAGGCTGCCGCCGAGATCGAGGCATTCGCCGAGGCCGCCGAGACCGACCCGCTCTGGACCCACCCGCGAAATGCCGTCCTCCTCCCGCAGCTGCAGATCGCCCGCCGCGAGTTCCGCCAGGCCCTTGGCGTTCCGGCCAACACGCCCAATGCCGTCGCCATCCGGTCCTTCGCCGCGGCGGCCGAGGCCCTGCGCCGCTGTGACACCAGATCGGCCGAGGCCGTGCTCGCCCCCGTCGGCGGCGGCGCCACCCTCGCCCGCCTCGGCAACCTGCCCCGCCTGCCGCGTGTGGAGGAGGCCGCCCAGGCCGTGGCCATCGAGGTGAACACGCCCAACCTGAACAACTAACCCGCCTTCACCGGCCCTTCACCCTTCCGGCGCACCATTCCCCTCCCGCCAGAATGGCCGGAGGGATCGCCTTGCCGCCCCAAACCGAAATGCTCCAGGCCGAAACGCCGGACGCCACCACTGCCCGCGCCCTCGCCCTGCACCGCGCCGGCCGGCTCGATGAGGCCGAGCCCATCTACCGTGCCGTGCTGGAGGGCCAGCCCGGCCATCTCCAGGCCCTTCACCTGCTTGGCCTGCTCCGCGCCATGGCCGGCGATCCCGCCGGCGCCGTGCCCTTCCTGCGCCGCGCCATCGCGGCCGATCCGCGCCACGGCTTCATCCACAGCAATCTCGGCAACGCCCTGGTCGAGCTCGGCCATGCCGCGGAAGGCCTGGCCGCCTTCGACCGTGCCGTCGCGCTCGATCCCAGGTTGATCGAGGCCCGCATCGGCCGGGGCAACGCCCTCCACGCCCTTGGCCGCCACGCCGAATCCCTCGCCGCCCATGATTCCGCCCGCGCCCTGGGGGCCGACATGCCGGAGTTGCACAACAACCGCGGGAATGCCCTGCGCGCCCTCAAGCGCCCGGAAGAAGCGCTGGCGGCCTATGACGCCGCCATCGCCCGGCATCCCACCTACGCCGCCGCCCATGCCAACCGTGCCACCGCCCTGGCCGACCTGAACCGCAACGCCGAGGCCCTGGCCAGCATCGGCATCGCCCTCATGCTCCGCGCCGAGGATCCGGGCTTCCTCAACACCCAGGGCGTCATCCTGCGCGCCCTGCAACGCCCGGAAGAGGCCCTGGCCAGCTTCGACCACGCCATCACCCTCGCCCCGCACCTGGCCGACGCGCATGCCAGCCGCACCGCCGCCCTCTGCGATCTCGGCCGCCACGAGGAAGCCCTGGCCAGCGCCGATGCCGCCCTCGCCCTCTCCGACACCGCCTCCGCCCATCGCAACCGCGCCGCCACCCTCACCCTTCTCGGCCGACATGCCGAGGCCGAGGCGGCCGACCGAGCGGCCCTCCGCACCGATCCCGCCTCGGGCGAGGCCTGGAACGGCCGCGGCAATGCCCTGGTCGAGCTGGACCGCTTCGAGGAAGCCCTGGACTGCTTTGCGCGGGCCGAGGCCCTGCACCCCGGCAACCGCAGCATCCCCTATAACCGCGGAAACGCCCTGCGTGGCCTGGGCCGCCACCAGGAAGCCATCGCCGCCTTCCGCGAGGCCCTGTCCATCGACCCGGACTTCGCCGACGCCCATTGGAACGAAGCCCTGAGCCGCCTCGCGCTCGGTGATCTCGCAGCAGGCTTCGCCGGCTATGAGTGGCGCTGGCTTCGCAAGGGCTGCCGCGCCCATCGCCACGCCGCCTCGCCTCTCTGGCGCGGAGAGCCCCTGCCGGGCCGCACCCTCCTCCTCCATGCCGAGCAGGGCCTGGGCGACACCATCCAGATGCTCCGCTATCTCCCGCGGGCTGCCGCAAGCGGCACGCGCCTGGTGCTCGAAGTCCAGCGCCCCCTGATCCCGCTCCTGCAGGGACTGCCCGGCGTCGCCGCCCTCATCACCCCCGACGATCCAGCCCCGCCCCATGACGCCCAATGCCCGCTGCTGAGCCTCCCGTTCGCCCTCGGCACCAGCCTCGCCACCATCCCCGCCCCGATCCCCTTCCCGGCCATCGGCCCCGCCCGGATCGAAGCCTGGAACCAAGACCTGCCGCGCGGCCGACTGCGCCTCGGCCTTGCCTGCTCCGGCAATCCCGCCCATCGCGGAGACCGCCACCGCTCCATCCCCCTGGCCCGCTTCGCCCCGCTCCTCGGGCCAGGCATCGAAGCCTTCCTCATCCAGACCGAGTTGCGCGCCGAGGACGAAGCCACCCTCGCCGCCAACCCCGGCCTGACCGACCTCCGCCCGCGCCTCACGAGCTTCGCCGAGACCGCCGCCGCCCTTCACACCATGGACGTGATCGTCTGCGTGGACACCAGCGTCGCCCATCTGGCCGCAACCCTTGGCCGCCCCGTCCACCTGCTCCTGCCAAGCCTTCCCGACTGGCGCTGGATGCTTCACCGGGCGGATACGCCCTGGTATCCCTCCATGCGCCTGCACCGCCGCGCGCGTGACGAAAGCTGGGAAGCGGTGATCGAACGGGTCGCTTCGGTGGAGGGCACGAAACGGCTCGCGGCATGAGAGTGGCCCCGGGCGGAAGCCCTGCCTTCCCAGCGTTCCTATGCCGGGGGCGGTTTCAGGCAGTCACCCGCGGCGGGAAGGCAAGCTTCCACTCGAAGCCCAGGGTCAGACCGAGATTGGGATTGTGGAACGGGTCGGCCTTGCAGACCTCGCTCCAGCGCTGGCGCATCCGGCTGACCTCTTCGGCCTGGAAAGCGTGACGTTCGCCGGCATAATGCGATCCGTAGGTCTGCAACTCGTGGTGATGCAGTTCAGCCTGCGGCGCGTAGATGATGGAATGCCCGGTTTCACCGACGCGCAGGGCGAAGTCCACGTCGTTGAAGGCACTCGGATAACTCTCATCGAGGCCGCCCACCCTCTCGAACAGGCTGCGCCGGACGAGCATGCAGGCTGCCGTGACCGCGGAAAGCTCCTGCGCCAGTATGGCGCGCGACATGTAGCCGGGATCCGTGCCGGGCAGATAGCGGTGGGCGTGGTCGCAAAGGCCGGATAGCCCCATGATGACACCGCCATGCTGCACTCGCCCGTCCGGGTAGAGCAGCCTCGCCCCGACGATACCGGTCCCGGCATCCTTCAGGAAAGCAGCCATCCAGCGCAGCCAGTCGCGCCGGATCGGCGTGACATCGTCGTTCAGCAAAAGGATGTGGTCGCTCGTCGTACGGGCCGCGATGCGGTTGTTGACCGCGGAGAAGTTGAAGCGCTCTGCCTCCAGCCTTGTCACGGTCGCATTCGGGTAGCGGCGCAGCGCGTCGGCAGCCGCGCTCTGCTGCGCATCAAGCTCGCCAGGCTGCATAACGGCAACATGGAGGTCGAGATGCGGATAATCCGTCCCCTCCAGGATGGCCCGGATGCAGGAGAGCGAATGCGGCTGGCGGAGGGTCGAGGGAACGATCACCGTGATCCGCTCGTCAGCCCTGCCTTCCTGCAGGCGGAAGGTGAGTGGCCAGGTTGGGATCGGCGCGATCCTCAGCTCGCCGCGCTGCAGGTGATGCTCGATGATGGCCGCGAGGAGAGCAGGCGGTGCGGCCTCCGCATCCGGCCGCCGATGCGTGAGGATGAAGGGAATCCGTTCGCTGAAGGACCCGGCCCCGGCCGCCTGCCGGAACTCCTGCCGCCCCATCCAGAGAGCAAGCCGCAAGGCCTCGGCCCAATCCGCGGCCGGGGGCGCATGGCGAAGGAGCGTCGGGCACCGCACGAGCCACAGGCCGCGGGACAGGGAGCCCGACAGCATCAACGCGTGGTTGGGCGTCGGCTTGAAGCTGGGCGAGTGCCGCGTGCCGTCGGTGGTGATTTCGTCCTCGTCCACGATGGCGAGCTCGGGACGACCGAGGCGATCGATCTGCTCCGCCGCCAATTGCGTGGCATGGGGCGGCAGCACCTCGCCAGCCTGGAGGATGCCGATGTAATCGGCGTCCAACCCTTCAACCACCTGGCGCAAGTCCACGCCCGACATTGCGTCGAGCACCACATGAGTGGCGCCACCCCACTGCGCTTCCAGGCTGAGGAGCGTGGCCCCGAGCGCCTCTGAAGGCTGCTCGCGCGCGAAGACCAGATAGGTGATGGAAGGCCCCGTGGGCCGGGGCGGGAACTCATCGGCGGACCAGTGGTCGAACAGGGTGAGCCAGGTCGCGTAATGCTGCCTCGGGATCTGCGCCTCATAGGCCGTCGTCGCCAGAAGCTGCCGGATCTGCCGCCGCAGCATGCCCGGCCGGAAGGCCGCGATGCGCATCAGGCCGGTCAGGCTCCCCCGGGAGGCGCGGCCGAGCAGATACGCCGCAACCAGCGCCCGTGCGAGCGGACGGAAGGTCAGATTCTCGGCGCGCAGTGCGGCAGCTGCCGGACCAACGGCAAAGAGGCGCACCTCCACAGTTTCCGGAGGGATGAAGCAGATGAGGTGTTGGGCTCCGCTCCGCCCTCCGGAAGATGCCGGACGCTGAAAATACAAATTATCCTTGAGGGACTCCCCTCGCCCGTCATGCAGCGTGGCGTACAGGACCGTGGCCTCGTCCAGGCCGGAGATGCGAAGGGCGATCCGGTTCCAGGCGCCCTTCGACCGTTTTTCCAAGGTGGCGGTCTGAAGGAGGAAGGACTTGCGCCTCAAAGCCGCGTCTCCCGCCCGCGCGGCGCCGCAGGCAGGCCGATCCGCCGGAGCCAGTCGGCCGTTCCGCGCAAACCCTCCAGCCAGTCCGTCCGCGCCGCCCAGCCGAGTTCCCGCCCGATCAACGAGACGTCCAGGATATTCGCCGGCACGTCCACCGCGCGGCCTGGCCTGTACTGGATCTCGGCACCTTCGAGGCCCAGCACGGTGTCGACCGACGCAACCACGTCGAGGACCGACCGGCCGATACCGGAGCCGACATTCAGCACCGCATGCGGACCGTCATAAAGCGCTGC
>DATCMG010000546.1:0-1760 GCA_036563555.1 Roseomonas sp.
CGCCGGCGTCGAGGATTATGACTTCGTGATCGTCGAGGTCGGCGGCACGGTCGGCGATATCGAGAGCCTGCCCTTCCTCGAGGCCATGCGGCAGCTCGCGAACGAGCTTGGCCCGCGCCGCAGCATCTTCGTGCATCTGACGCTGGTGCCCTGGATTGCCTCGGCCGGTGAGTTGAAGACGAAGCCGACGCAGCACAGCGTGAAGGAGCTGCTCGGCCTCGGCATCCAGCCGCATGTGCTGCTCTGCCGCAGCGACCGGCCGATTCCCGAGAACGAGCGGCGCAAGATCGCCAATTTCTGCAACGTGCGGCCGGAGAGTGTGATCCCGGCGCTCGATGCCTCCTCCATCTACGCCGTGCCGCTGCAGTATCATGCGGAAGGGCTGGATCGCGAGGTGCTGCGTCATTTCGACATGTCCGTCTATGGCGAGCCCGACCTCTCCCGCTGGCAGCGCATCGTGCAGTCCCTCCAGCAGCCTGAGGGCGAGGTCACCGTCGCCATCGTTGGCAAGTACATGTCGCTGCTCGATGCCTACAAGTCGCTCGGCGAGGCGCTGACCCATGGGGGCATCGCCCATAATGTGAAGGTAAAGCTGGACTGGGTGGACAGCTCCATCTTCGAGGGCGAAGGCGCCACGAAGCGGCTGGAGGGCGTGCATGGCATCCTCGTGCCCGGTGGATTCGGCGAGCGCGGGAGCGAGGGCAAGATTCGCGCGGTGCAATTCGCCCGTGAGCGCGACGTACCCTTCCTGGGCATCTGCTTCGGCATGCAGATGGCGGTCGTGGAAGCGGCGCGGAACCAGGCCGGGCTGCCCGGCGCCTCCTCCACCGAATTCGGCCCCTGCGAGGATCCCGTGGTCGGCCTTCTGACGGAGTGGAAGCGCGGCAATCAGGTCGAGAAGCGCGAGGAGGGCGGCGATCTCGGCGGCACGATGCGCCTTGGCTCCTACCCCTCCCTGCTGGCCGAGGATTCGCTGGTGCGCGACATCTATGGCGGCAAGGCCGAGATCATGGAGCGCCACCGCCACCGCTACGAGGTGAACGTGAACTACCGCGACCGGCTGGAGGCGGCCGGCCTGCGCTTCTCCGGCATGTCGCCCGACGGCGTGCTGCCGGAGATCGTCGAGCGCCCGGACCATCCCTGGTTCCTCGGCGTGCAGTATCACCCGGAGCTGAAGTCAAAGCCCTTCGAGCCGCATCCGGTCTTCTCGGGTTTCATCGGCGCCGCGGTCCGCCAGGCCCGTTTGGTTTGAGGGAGGCTGGCATGAGCCGCGTCGCCATCGGCAGCCTGGAGGTCGGCAACGACCTTCCGCTCACCTTCATCTGCGGGCCCTGCCAGATCGAGTCCCGCGCCCATGCGCTGGAATGCGCCGAGGCCATCGCCGCCATCGCGAAGGAGGCGGGCGTCGGGATGGTTTTCAAGTCCAGCTATGACAAGGCGAACCGCACCAGCGCCAGTGCCGCGCGCGGCGTCGGCATGGATGAGGGGCTTTCGATCCTGGCGGAGGTGCGGGAGCGCACCGGCCTTCCCGTGCTGACCGATGTGCACGACGCCGCGCAATGCGCCGGGGTGGGCGAGGTGGTGGACTGCCTGCAGATCCCCGCCTTCCTCTGCCGCCAGACCGACCTGTTGCTGGCCGCCGGCCGGACGGGCAAGGCGATCAATGTGAAGAAGGGCCAGTTCCTCGCGCCCTGGGACATGGTGAATGTGGCGGCCAAGATCGCCTCCACGGGCAATGAGAAGATCCTTCTCTCCGATCG
>DATCMG010000550.1:0-1711 GCA_036563555.1 Roseomonas sp.
CGCCTCACGGGAGGCGGGTCTCCAAGAACTCGACCGGTGAGCCAAGGCGCTCCGAAGGGGCCGCCGACGAGGCGGCAGGGAATTACCCGCGGCTGTTGAGCGGCTTGTAGTCGCGGGTGGTCGCGCCCGTATAGACCTGACGCGGACGGCCGATGCGCTGCCCCGGCTCCTCGATCATCTCCTTCCACTGGCTCACCCAGCCCACGGTCCGCGCCACGGCGAAGAGCACGGTAAACATGTAGGTCGGGATGCCCATCGCCTTCAGGATGATGCCCGAATAGAAATCCACATTCGGGTACAGCTTGCGGGAGACGAAGTATTCGTCCTCCAGCGCGATCCGCTCCATCTCCATGGCCATGTCGAGCAAAGGCTCGTCCTTGATGCCGAGCTCCGCCAGCACTTCGTGGCAGGTTTCCTTCATGATCTGCGCGCGCGGGTAGTAGTTCTTATAGACCCGGTGGCCGTAGCCCATGAGCTTCACATGGCTGTTCTTGTCCTTCACCTTCTCGATGAAGTCCGGAATGTTCTCGGGCGTCTGGATCTCGCCCAGCATCTTCAGGACCGCTTCGTTGGCACCGCCATGTGCGGGGCCCCAGAGCGCCGCGATACCGGCGGCGATGCAGGCATAGGGATTCGCGCCGGTGGAGCCGGCCAGCCGCACGGTGGAGGTGGAGGCATTCTGCTCGTGATCCGCGTGCAGCACCAGGATCCGGTCCATCGCGCGGGCGAGGATCGGGTTGACCTTATAATCCTCCGCCGGAACGGCATTGAGCATGTAGAGGAAGTTCTCAGCGTAGCTCAGATCGTTGCGCGGATACACGAAGGGCTGGCCGATAGAGTACTTGTAGGCCATGGCCGCGATGGTCGGCACCTTCGCGATCAGGCGGAAGGCCGCGATCTCGCGCTGGCGCGGGTCGCTGATGTCCAGGCTGTCATGGTAGAAGGCCGAGAGAGCGCCGACGACGCCGCACAGGATCGCCATCGGGTGCGCGTCGCGGCGGAAGCCGTCGAAGAAGCGACGGATCTGCTCGTGCACCATCGTGTGATTGGTGACGTTGTACTTGAATTCCTTGAGCTGCCCCTCATTCGGCAGCTCACCATTCAGCAGCAGATAGCAGACCTCGACGAAGTCCGACTTCTCGGCCAGTTGCTCGATCGGGTAACCCCGATACAGCAGAACGCCCTGATCCCCGTCGATATAGGTGATCTTGCTCTCGCAAGCCGCGGTCATGCCGAAGCCGGGATCAAAGGTAAAGATACCGAGATCAGCATAGAGCTTTCGGATATCCGCCACGGCTGGGCCGACGCTCGCCTGCACCAGGGGGGCGCGGCTCGACTTGTTGGTGCCGTCGAGCGTGAGGGTGACAGAACCCGTGGTGGACGCGTCGCTCATGCGTTGATCCTTGCAGCCAGCATAACCAGCCGTGTTGGTGGAGGCCCGGTGCCAGGGGCGGCTCAGCGCCGTCCCGTCGCCGATCCCTTCGGGATGATGCGGCGCAAGATAGGCCGGTGCGCGGCCTTGTCCATCCATTGGGAAAAGCCGGGCGGCGCCGCGCCCGGCGCATGTATCAGCGGCGGCCCTGCCAGGCACCGGGGGCACATGCACTCTCCGCCCACAATCCACGCTCGCCGGCCCGCGCCACCTCCTGCAAGGCGGAGAGCCGGTCATCCTCCGCCAGCGCCCAGCCGGCGGAGACCAGGGCCCCGTTCA
>DATCMG010000604.1:0-3138 GCA_036563555.1 Roseomonas sp.
GCCTCCCCGCTTCCAGCACTGGAAGCGGGGAGGGCTTCGCGGCAGGGCGGCCCGCGGTCACCCCTTCGCGCGGCGGGCGGCAACCAGCCGCACCAGCAGGCGCAGCGCCGCCCGGCCGGCGGGGGTGATGCCGCGGGGGCGCGGCCTGCGTGGCGCCGGGCGCGAGGAGCCCATTACCATCGGATCAGCCCACCGCCTTCGCATAGAGCTTCTGGGCGATCTCCAGGATCTCCTCCGGCGCGTAGTCCGGGATGAAGGCCGAGGCGATGCCCTCCTGCTGGTATTGCGGGCCGCCGGTGGGCGGGCCATCGGTGATCTCCAGCGGGCCGCTGCCATCCAGCGCCTCGCCCTGCCAGATGGTGCCCATCTCCCGGTAATCATCCGTGCTGAAGCGGTAGAGGCGGCGATGCATGCCCTCAGCCATGAAAGGCAGGGATTCGGGGATGGTCTTTCCCTCGATGTTCGGAATGGGGAGCATCTTCTTCATGTCCACGCCCGTCAGCTTCTCAAGCGCCAGCGCATAGGCATGGGCGTGCACGCCGCCGCGCGTGAAGAGATAGCCGAGCATGCGGCGCGCCGCCGGGTTCTTCGTCATCTCATAGACGCGGAGCTTCGCCGTGCGCGCGCCGTTCTCGAGGAAGAAGTTGTGCAGCAGGTCGAGGATGAGGTTCCCCGAGTTGAAGATGTAATCGCCGCGCCAGGGCTGGCCCATGGCGGACATGGGCAGCACGCCGTGGCCGCCATTGATGTGGTACATCGGGCCGGCCATCGTCGCCGTGCCGAAGGTGCTGGCGTAGGTCGCGTCGCCATTGGCGATGTCGCCTTCGGGCTTGATGCCGTTCAGCAGCCCATTCACCGCGGCGCCGACCAGCTCGATATGGCCCAGCTCCTCCGCAGCGATATTGGCGATCAAGGCGTAGAAGGGCTTCAGCTTCTCGCGCTGTTTGAAGTTGAAGCTCTGGAACATGTAGGTGTTCAGCGTGGTCAGCTCGCCGAAGCGGCCACCCATGAGCTCGTTGACCGCCGCGGCCGCCGAGGGGTCCGGCTCGTTGGGCAGGGGCATCTCGACCTGCAGCTTGTCGATGCGGATGAACATGTGTCCGGTCCTTCTGTCGCGATCCGCCGGGACTCGCCCTTGGCGTTGGCGCGACAATCCGCGCTCCCCGCGATAAGAACAAAGACAAGGTTCTTCCCGATACGATAGATTTTGTTTATCGTGACAGCGCCATGTCACTCGCCGGACTGTCCCTCAGGGATCTCGAATACCTGCTCGCTGTCGCGGAGCACCGCCATTTCGGGCGGGCGGCTGAGCGCTGCGGCGTGTCGCAGCCCGCGCTGTCCTCGCAGGTGCGCAAGCTTGAGGCGCTACTGGGAAGCCCGGTGTTCGAGCGGCTGCCGGGCCGCGTGCTGGTGACGTCGCGCGGTAAGGCGGTGCTGGAGCGCGCCGCGGCGGTGGTACGGGAGGCACGCGCGCTGCTGCTTGCTGCCCGGGCGGAGGAGGCGCCGCTGGCAGGGCCGTTCCGCCTCGGCGCCATCCCGACGCTCGGCCCCTATCTGCTGCCGCGCCTGCTGCGGCCGATGCGCGAGGCCTTTCCTGCCATGCGGCCCGTTCTGTCCGAGGCGCGGACGGCGGAACTTTGCGAATCCCTGAAATCCGGAGCACTCGATGCCGCGCTGTGCTGCGCGGGGCCGCCTGATCCGGCCCTGCGCGCCATGATGCTGTTCGTGGAGCCCTTCCTGCTGATGCATCCGCCGGGGGCCAAATCCGCGCTGCCCGCCGTGCTGCCGGGCCCGGACGAGTTGCTTCTGCTGGAGGAGGGCCACTGCCTGCGCGACCAGGTGCTGACCGCCTGCGGCATCGGCGCGCCGCGCGGGGCGCGTCATGCCACCGGGCTGGACCTGATCCGGCACATGGTGGCGGCCGGCGAGGGGGTTTCGCTGATGCCGGCAATGGCGGCCATCATGCTGGGGCCGGTGGAGGGGTTGGTGGAGTATTCCCCTCTGCCTGGAGAGGTGGGGCGGGAGGTGACGCTTCTGGTGCGTGCGTCGGATCCACGCTCCGCGTCACTGGAAGCTCTGGCGGCGCTGATCCGGGATATCGGGCACCCCCTTATCCAGTCTGCGGTCCCTTAAGCGAGCCAGCCGGAGCCGCACGCCGGAGGCGACTGAGGGGGCCTGCGCTGCCGTCCTGCGTCAGGGCGGCCCAAGACCGCCCTGTGCACATGTCCGGCAGAGAACGTCAGGCTGCCTTGGAGGCCGTCCGGCGGCGAACAAAGCCGAGGCCGAGCAGACCCAGGCCGAAGAGGCCGAGGGAGGCAGGCTCCGGCACGCCGGTCGGCGGGGGAGGCAACACGGCACCAAAGCCGTCCAGATAGGCATAGCCCGTATGGCCCGTCGGCTCGCAGTCGGCAGCCAGGAGCGACAGCGTGAAGGTATGGCCGCTCAGCATGGCATCGATGTTGAACTCCTCGATCTGCCACGAGGCCGTGTAGAAGAGGTCGCCCTGCGAGCTGAAGCGGTTATCCACGCCGCCGCCGGTGGCGCCGGCATTGTAGGTGCGCGTTACCAGATCGGTGCCTGTGGTGTCGTCCCGCAGCGTAATGCGCAGCAGCGCCGATTCGTCGGCCGTGTGCCCGCCATTTTCAAGGACGGCCTTCCAGGCAAAAAAGATGCTGGAGTCAGTGTAGTTGGTGACCGTCTGGCTGATTGCCGAGGCATAGCCCCCGCTGGTCGTGTCCTCGGCCCGGAAGGCGTAGTTCCCGCTATAGACCGTGCTGCCGAGCGCAGCGCCCACATTCGGATCGACATAGTCCGTGCCGACGACCCCCGAGCGCGTGCCCGGGCCTGTGTACAGCGAGCCGCCCGGCAGAACATTGGACGGAATCAGGGATGAATTCGGCGTGCTGCCGCGGTAGCCCGTTCCGGTGGTCCAGCCGGAGGCCGTGCCGTCCTCAAAGGATCCGTTGACGAAGCTGGCCGCGAGCGCGCCTGTCGAGGAAAGCGCAAGCGCCGCAAGGCCCAGGAACGTATGTGTTACTCGTAGCATAAAAATCTCCCGTTCGTGTGTGCCATGGGGCACACAGGAGGGGCCTTTGCGACCTTTGTGCCACAGTGATACCGATTATTTTGCAACGGTTT
>DATCMG010000606.1:0-1652 GCA_036563555.1 Roseomonas sp.
CCCACCATCGCCTCGAAGTCGATTTTCTTCCGCGAGAACTTGCGGATGGAGATGCAGGCGCCATCGATGGCCAGCGGCGGGAAGACCACGTTCACGCGGCTGCCATCGGCCAGGCGGCAATCCACCAGCGGGCTCGATTCATCCACGCGCCGCCCGACGGAGGCCGCCATCTTCTGCGCGATCCCGGCGAGCTGCGTGCCGTCGCGGAACTTCACGTCCGACAGCACCACCCGCCCCTTCCGCTCGATGAAGACGCGGTTCGGGCCATTGACCATGATGTCGCTGATGCTGTCATCCTCCAGCAACGGCTCCAGCGGGCCATAGCCCGCCATGTCATGGACCAGCTCCTCGGCCATGCGCGCCTGCTCGCGCGCGGAAAGCTCCACGCGCTCGCGGTCCGCCAGCTCATGGACCAGGCCTTCGAGCTGGCTGCGCAGCACCGTCCGGCTCAGATCAGCGGCGGCGACAGGATCGACATTCTCCAGAACCTGCTGGCGCAGGCGGTCCAGGGCAGGCTTCTGCGGCTGGGCCAGGACGATGTCTGGCGCAAGGGCGACGGGAGGAACCAGGGTCAGGGCCTCGCCCCGCCGTCCGAAATTGCTCATGACGTTGCACCCCGACGAAACAGCCGCTTCAGCAAGGATGGCCGGCCAGCCTCCATCCGCTTGCCACCGATCTCCTGGGTCAACGGCGCGAGCGCCCGGCGGAAGCGGGCGGATTCACGCAGGGCGGGGCGGCCGAGATTGGCCGCCCGCGGGAGATGCCGGGGCAGGTCAGGAATGACGACATCAGGCGCCCCGTCGAGTCCTTCCGACACGAGCTCGGCCTTGAGGCCGCCCGGCCGGCCGGCGCGGTTCAGCACGGTGAGCGTCCGGCCGGTTCCGGTGCCGGATGCGAGCATCCGGCGCAGCCCCACGGCATTGCGCAGGCTCGTCATATCGGGCCCGAGAACCAGAACGCGGTGCCGCGCGGCCGCCAGAACCTGGCGGTCGATCCCTTCAGGCGGAAGGCGCAGGTCGACAACGATATGGTTGAAGCGGAGACGCAGCAGATCGAGCATCCGCGCCATCGCCGCCTCGGTCGGGCGGGGATCGACGTCGAAGGGCTCCTCCGCGGCAATCAGCCGCACACGGTCGGCGACGGGGATCGCCACCCGGTCGAGGAAAAGCGAGTCGGCCCTGTCCGGGTCCTCCAGCGCGATCCGCAGGCCGCTGCCGGGCTTGGCGCCCAGCATCAGCCCCGTCGTGCCTCCGCGCAGATGCAGGTCCAGCAACGCGACATGCGCGTGGGTGGATTCGGCGATCTGCAGGGCCAGGTTCGTGGCGACGGTCGTGCTTCCCACCCCGCCGCAGACACCGCCGACCGCGACGATCCGCCCACCACGCTCGGCACCCATCGCCTCGGAGGAGAGTGCGGTGATGTGCGGCGCGAAAAGGCTGGTGACCTTGTCGCGCGTCAGCGGCTTGTGCAGGTATTCCGTTACGCCCAGGTCGCGCGTCAGCTCGCGATAGAAGCCGATCTCGGTCTGCTCACCCACGACGAGCACGCTGACATCCGGGGCGCAGACCGAAGCCAGGGCATCCAGGCTTGCCACCGGATTCTCGGCGCCGGAGATGTCCACCAGCAGGACCTTGGGCGTCGCCTCCCGCTCC
>DATCMG010000625.1:0-2984 GCA_036563555.1 Roseomonas sp.
GGATCCCGTGGAAGGTCGAGAGGTCGTTGCGCGACAGCGCGGCAAGGGCGCCGCCCACCGCGGGCGCGATGGGATCGAAGATGCCCAGAAGCGCATCCGAATGGCCCTCCGCATCGCCCGCGATCAACTCGGCGTAGTTGAAGTCATCGCCGGTATACATCCGCACGCCCTTGGGCAGGCGGCGGCGCATGGAAATCTCCTTCTGGTCGTCCAGAAGGGAGATCTTCACACCGTCCACCTTGTCGGCATGGGAGGCGATGACGTCCAGCGCCACCTCCATCGCCTGCATGTGGTCGTGATGGCCCCAGTAGCCTTCCAGCGCCGGGTCGAACATCTCGCCGAGCCAGTGGATGATGACGGGCTGCCGCACCGAGGACAGGATGCGGTCATAGACGCGGACGTAATCCTGCGGCGACTTCGCTGCCTTCGCCAGCGCGCGGGAGGCCATGAGGATGATGCGGCCGCCCATTCCCTCCACCGCCTCGCATTGCTGCTCATAGGCGCGGATGACGTCATCGATCGTCACGTCAGGGCCGGGCGCCAGATGGTCGGTGCCGGCGCCGGACGCGATCACCGCATCGGGGAAGTCCTTCGCGGCATCGAGCGAGCGGCGGATCAGCTCCTGCGCGCCATCCCAGTCCAGGCCCATGCCGCGCTGCGCCGTGTCCATCGCCTCGGCGACGCCCAGGCCAAGCGACCAGAGATGGCGGCGGAAGTCGATGGTGCGGTCCCAGTCGACCTTCACATCCAGCCAGGGATCCTGCTCTGCCAGCGGGTCCGCCACGACATGGGCGGCGGCATAGGCGATGCGGGGATAGGGCGGCTTCGCGACCGCGAAGTTGCCGGGCGCGCCGGTGGTATAGGATTCCAGCGCGCCTGATGCGGTGGGCAGGGTGATGGTGGCCATGTCATGCCTCCAGCTTGGGAAGGTCGATCCAACGGCGCTCGGCCCAGGACTTCAGCCCGGCTTCGGCGAGTTGCACGCCCTTCGCGCCCGCCATCAGGTCCCAGGGGTATTCTGCGCGCTCGCCGGCCACGTATTTCAGGAACTCTTCCCATTGCACGCGGAAGCCGTTGGGATAGGGCTGGGTGTCCGGCACCTTTTGCCAGCCATCGTAGAAGTTGATGGATTGCGGCTCGTCGGGGTTCCAGACGGGCTTGGGCGTGTTCACGCGGGACTGCGTCCAGCAATCCGTCAATCCGCACACCGCGGAACCATGCGTGCCGTCCACATGGAAGGTCACGAGGTCGTCGCGGCGGACGCGCGTGGTCCAGGAGGAGTTGATCTGCGCGATGATGCCTCCCTCCAGCTCGAAGGTGGCGTAGGCGGCGTCGTCCGTGTCGGCGTTATAGGGCTTGTTCTGCTCGTCGTAGCGCACCGGGATATGGGTGGCGCCGAGGCAGGAGACGGATTTCGTTTCGCCGAAGGTGTTGTCCAGCACGTAGCGCCAGTGGCACAGCATATCGAGGATGATGCCGCCGCCCTCGGCCTTCTTGTAGTTCCAGCTCGGGCGCTGCGTGGGCTGCAGGTCGCCCTCGAAGACCCAGTAGCCGAACTCGCCGCGCACGCTCAGGATCTTCCCGAGGAAGCCGCTGTCGATCACCATCTTCATCTTGCGCAGCCCGGGCAGGAACAGCTTGTCCTGCACCACCCCGTGCTTGATGCCGGCGGCCTTGGCGACACGCACGAGCTCCAGCGCATCCTCGAGGTTATCGGCGGTCGGCTTCTCGCAATAGATGTGCTTGCCGGCGGCGATCGCCTTGCGGATCAGCTCGGCGCGCATCTGCGTCGTGGCGGCGTCGAAGAAGACCGTGTCGTCGGGATTGGCCAGGGCGGCGTCGAGATCCGTGCCCACGCGGTCAATGCCATGGGCCTTGGCCAGGGCCTCCAGCTTCTCCTTGTTGCGGCCGACGATGATCGGATCGGGCATGATCCGGTCGCCATTCGGCAGGGCCACGCCGCCATCCCTGCGGATTGCCGCGATGGAGCGGATGAGGTGCTGGTTCATTCCCATGCGTCCCGTCACGCCATGCATGATCAGGCCGATACGCCGCTGCGCCATTCGCGCGATCCTCCCTGGACACCAATTCAGGTAACCGTGCGGTTACTAAGCGCCCCGGGAGGGGCGGCGTCAAGGGCGAAGCCAGCCCAGCACCACTTCCACCGAATGGGCCTCGCGTGCCTCGATCGCGGCCTCGGCGTCCAGCCCGGCGCCAAAGATGGCGGAGAGGGTGTGCATGTTCGAGATGTAGAAATGGCCCAGCGCGACGATGGTGATATAGGCCTGCATCGGGTCCACCGCCCGGCGAAACACCCCCTCCGCCCCGCCCCGGCGCAGCACGTCGCGCAGGCTTTCCAACAGGGGGGAGTAGAGGGCCGGGACCTGCTCGCTGCGGGCCAGATAGGCGGCGCGGTGCAGGTTCTCCTGGTTCAGCAGGGCGACGAATTCGGGGTGCCGAGCGGTGTAGCGCAGGTTGAAGCGCACCAGGCGCGCCATGGCCTCGGCTGGTGGCAGGTCATCGACCTGAAGCGCCCGCTCCTCTGCGCGCTTGTGGGCGTAAGCGGCCTCCAGCACGGCCACCCACAGATCCTCCTTGTTGCCGAAATAGGCGTAGAGCATCCGCTTGTTGGCGCCGGCCCGGGCGGCGATCTCGTCAACCCGCGCGCCGGCCAGGCCATGGGTCGCGAACTCGGCGAGGGCAGCGTCGAGGATCCGCTGGCGCGTCGCTTCGGCGCGGGGGCTCTGCGGGATGATGCGGGCGGGAGCGTCCATGGAGCGCATCATGGCGGGGAAAGGCCGGGGGGAGGTATCCCCCGCCCCCTTCTATCTCCGGGGTTTGGTCTTTTTCACGTGCGTCCGTAGGTATCTTCGAAGCGGACGATGTCGTCTTCGCCGAGATAGGCGCCGGACTGGACCTCGATGAGGGTGAGGGGGATCATGCCGGGGTTTTCGAGGCGGTGGACGCAGCCGAGGGGGAGGTAG
>DATCMG010000627.1:0-4302 GCA_036563555.1 Roseomonas sp.
CCCAAGGGGGAGGGTGGGGCACGGCTGGGCGCGCTGGATTCGGACCATGCGCTCTGGACCTCGGTGTTCAACGTGAACCTCTTCTCCACCGCCGCCCTGGCGCGCGGGCTCTTCCCCGAGCTGCGCGCCGGCGGGGGCAGCATCGTGAACGTCACCTCCATCGTGGGTTCGCGCGTGCACCCCTTCGCGGGGGCCGCCTATGCCTGCTCCAAGGCCGCGCTGACGGCGCTGACGCGGGAGCTGGCCCATGAGTTCAGCGCCCATGGCGTGCGCGTGAACGCCATCGCGCCGGGCGAGATCGACACCGCCATCCTTTCCCCCGGCACCGAGGACATCGTGGAGCGGCAGATCCCGATGCGCCGCCTGGGCACGGCGGAGGAAGTAGCCGAGACGATCCTGTTTCTCTGTTCCGGGGCCTCTTCCTACGTGAACGGGGCGGAGATCCACATCAATGGCGGGCAGCATGTCTGAACGCCGCCTGCCTGGCGCCGATCACCTCCACGGAACTGTGGCGAGTATTCACCGATAGGCATGCAACTGGCTATCAGTGCGGGTGTTCCGCAATCAATGGTTGCATTTGCCTGGGTGATCACATTTATTTGATGAGATCGCGGGGCGAAACGCCGCGGACACCTAGGGCGAGCTGAATGCTGAACGCCGGTCACTTCGGCAACACCTGTGAACGAGCTGTCCAGCAGTTGCAGATCCTGCCCGCCTTCTATGACGCAGTGCCGGTGGGTCTTTGCCTTATCGACCGGAACCTGCGCCTCGTCAGCATCAACCGGTGCATGGCGGAAATGGCCGGGCGTCCCGCAGGGACCGCCATTGGCCACCGCTTGGCCGAGATCATGCCAGGCGTCGCCGTCCAACTGGAGGCGCAGCTACAGAAGGCGCTGCAGGGCGAGCAAGCGGCTGATCTCGAAATCCGGGCCACCCGGATGGGCTGGGCCGGTGAGGATCGCGCCTTCCTGGTTTCGTGCGCCCCCACGCGTGGCGAGGATGGAGAAATCGCCGGGGCACTATGCTCCGTTCTCGACGTCACCGAACGCAAGCGGACCGAAGCGGCACTGCGCGAAAGCGAGGACGATCACCGCCACACGGTCGGCCTCAGCCCCCATATTTCCTGGACCGCCGACCCGGAAGGAAAGATCCTCGAGGTCAGCCCGCGCGGCTCGGCCACCTTCGGCCTGCCCAGGGAGGCCATGGTCGGGGATGGCTGGCTGGAGGTCATCCATCCTGACGACCGGGCCGGCTTGCTGAAGGTCTGGTCGGACGTCCTGCGGAGCGGCGCGCCCCTTGATGCCGAGTGCCGCATCCGTCCGGCGGATGGATGCTACCGCTGGGTTCGCTCACGCGCCGCACCGCGCCGGGATGCGCAGGGCCGCATCCTTCGCTGGTACGGAACGCTGGAGGACGTGCATGACCGCAAGCTCGCCGAAGCCGCGCTGGCCGAAAGCGAAGCGGCCTTCCGGCGCCTGTTCCACAGCAACCCGGCCCCGATGTGGGTCTATGACCGGGAGACGCTGCGCTTCCTCGAGGTGAACGACGCCGCGGTGCAGGTTTATGGCTGGTCCCGCGAGGCCTTCCTCGGCATGACCATCCTCGACATCCGCCCGGCCGATGAGCGCGAGAATGTGCGCCAGGCCGCCACGGAGGGCCGGGCGCCGCGCAAGGTCTCCGGGCCGTGGCGCCACATGGATGCGCACGGGCGCGAGCGCCTCGTTCACGCCATGTCCTATCTGATCGAATTCGCGGGCCGGCCCGGCGCGCTGGTCACCGCCTGGGATGTGACCGACCGGGTGCGCGCCCAGGAAGCGCTGCGCGAGAGCGAGGAGAACTACCGCCACACGATCGAGCTGAGCCCCCAGATCCCCTGGGTTGCCGATGCCGATGGCCAGGTCATCGCGATCAGCCCGCGATGGGGGCAGCTCGTGGGCATGGCCCATGAGGAGACACTGGGGATGGGATGGCTGGCTGCCATCCATCCGGACGATGTGTCCCGCATGGAGGCCAGCTGGACCCGTGCGATGACCTCCGGCGAACCGCTCGACGTGGAATCCCGCTTCTGCCTCAAGGGCGGAGGCTATCGCTGGTTCCGCACCCGTGCAGCCGCGCGGCGCGATGAGACGGGCCGCATCATTCGCTGGTACGGCACGGATGAGGACATCCACGAGCGCAAGCTGGCCGAGGAAGCGCTCCGGGAGAGCGAGGAATTCTCACGCGGAGTCCTCGAGGGGACCACCGACTGCGTCAAGATTCTGGATCTTGATGGCCGGCTGCTATTCGTCAACGGACCCGGTCTCGCCCTGATGGAGATCGAGGACTTCACCGCCTATCGGGGGTGCCGCTGGACCTCGCTTCTGCCCGATGAGGTGGCCGCCGAAACCAATCTTGCGTTCGAGGCGGCGAGGGCGGGCCGGCCGAGCCACTTCAGCGTCTTCTGCCCGACCGTGAAAGGCACGCCGAAATGGTGGGAGGTGGTCGTCTCTCCCATCTTCGGGGCCGGGGGCAAGGTGGTCCGGTTTCTTTCCATCTCCCGCGATATCAGCGAGAGGCGGGCGGCCGAGCAGCGGATTTCCCATCTGGCGCATCATGATCCCCTGACCGATCTGGCCAACCGCCGGCTGTTCCACCAGGAGCTGGAAAAGGCCCTGGCCGGTTTGCGCCCGGGCGAGCAACTTGCCCTGCACTGCCTTGATCTCGACCATTTCAAAGGTGTCAACGACGCCCTGGGCCACCCCGCCGGGGATGCCCTGCTGCTGCAGGTGGCCGAGCGGCTCCGCGGCTGCACCGGAGACGGCAACCTTGTTGCCCGCATGGCAGGCGACGAGTTCGCCGTTATCCAGACCGGGCTACGGGGACCGGAGGAAGCGGCCGCGCTTGCCCGGCGCATCGTCGAGTGCCTCGGTGAGGACTACCAGATCGACGGAAAGCATGTCGGCCTGGGTGCCAGTGTCGGCATGGCACTGGCCCCGGATGATGGCGCCAGGCCGGAGGAGCTGGTGAGGAACGCGGATATCGCGCTCTACCGGGCCAAGGCGGGCGGGCGCGGGACTTTCCGCTTCTTCGAGCGCCAGATGGACAAGGCCGTCCGGAGGAAGCAGGAACTCAAGGCCGGGCTTCACGCGGCGCTCGACCGAGGCGAGCTGGAGCTGCACTTCCAGCCGCTGGTCGGGTTCGACAGGTGCGAGGTGACGTGCTTCGAGGCGCTGCTGCGCTGGCATCACCCTGTCCTCGGCCCGATCTCCCCGACCGAGTTCATCCCGCTGGCCGAGGAAAGCGGCCTGATCATGCGAATGGGGGAATGGGCGCTTCGCACCGCCTGCCGCGAGGCGGCCCGGTGGCCGCGTGCAATCCGCGTGGCGGTCAATCTCTCGCCCGTCCAGTTCCGCACGCCCGGCCTTTTGCAGGCCGTGGCGGACGCCCTGGCGAAGTCCGGCCTGGCGGCCAGCCGGCTCGAGCTGGAGATCACGGAATCGGTCCTGCTTCAGGATGACGAGGTCAATCTCCAGATCCTGCGCGATCTGAGGGGCCTGGGCGTGCGCGTCGCGCTGGATGATTTCGGCACGGGCTTCTCATCACTCGGCTATCTGCTCCGCTTTCCCTTCGACAAGATCAAGATCGACCGCTCCTTCGTGCAGGGCCTGCCGGACCGGGAGGAGGCAAAGGCCATCATCAGTGCCATCATCGGCATGGGCCGGGGCCTCGGCATATCGGTCACGGCCGAAGGCGTGGAGACAGCCGGGCAGTTCATCACCTTGCGCGGCAAGGGCTGCAGCGAGGCCCAGGGCTATCTGTTCAGCGCCCCCGTGCCGGCGGCCGAAGTGCCGGCACTGCTGGATCGGCTTCGCCCGTCGGGGTGCCTGGTTGCCTGAGCGTCCTTTTCAGGCCAGCTGATCCAGCCCCGCCCGCAGCGACCCGTCCGGGTCCTGCAGGAGCCCCTGGCGCAGGAACAGGTCGATCAGCACCAGGTTCACGTTGAACTTGACGCTTTCCGTGTCCCGCACCGCCTCCAGCACCCGCCCGATGGGCCAGAGCTCGAAGCGCTCGACCTCGTCGTCATTCGGGCGGGGGACCACGTCCTCCGGCACGTCCAGGTCGAAGATGTGGAGCAGGTCCCGCCGCATCCCCTCCTCCGTCCGCATGATGTAGGAGACGCGGCCGGCGGGGCGGGCCTTCAAGGCCAGCTCGGGGGGCAGGGAGGCTTCCTCCTCCGCCTCCTTTGCCAGGCAGCGCTCCGGGGTCAGCCCGGCGGGGATGCCGCCGGCCACCACATTGTCCATCTGCCCCGGCGCAACGGCT
>DATCMG010000639.1:0-2890 GCA_036563555.1 Roseomonas sp.
CGATCCTCCAGTGCGGTGACCGGCATGGTGCCTCAGTCCGTGGCGGAGGGCACGGGCAGGGCCGCGGACCGGGCTTCTGGCCCAAAGAGCAAGCCCTTCCCGTCCGCAAAGCTGGTCGTTGCCGGGCGCGCCGTCGCTTGGTGGCCGACGTCGTGCCCCTCGATCCCACCGACCTGACCTGGGCGGAGGTGGTGCCGAAGCTGCGTTGCAGCCGGTGCGGCGAAGTGGCCAATATCGTGGGGCTAAGTGGTCTCCCAATTAAGGATTGGCCAACCGGAGAAGCCGAGCGTGGATGAGCCGAAGTTCGGGCTGCTGATCAAGACAGCACGGGCAGGCTGAGCGGCGCGATCTCGTCGCCGTCGCGGCCACGGTAGTCGCGGCCTCGCGCGTCGCGCAGCATCCGCGCCTGGGATTCCGCGAGGATCCCTGCAGCCTCGGTCACGTCGAGCCGCGTCGGGCGACCATCAGCCCAGATCGTCTCCCCGCCGACCAGCACGCGCCGCACTGCACGGTCCGCGGCGTGGTAAATGAGGGAGCGGAGTGGGTCGCGCGGCGGCGCCATCAGCGGGTGGTGCAGGTCCACCAGCACCACATCCGCCGCCGCCCCGGCTTGCAGCCGGCCCAGATCGTTCCGCCCCAGCGCCTCCGCGCCGCCGATGGTGGCAGCGTGAAAGACTCCCTCCGTGCTCGCCGCCGCCAAATCGCGCGCGGCGTTTCGCGCCAGGATGAGGGCGATCCGCATTTCCTCGATCAGGTTGTGCGGCGCGACATCCGTGCCGAAGCCGATCCGTACCCCGCGTGCCCGGTAGGAACCGAAGGTCCGTAGGTGCTCCCCGTAGCGTGCAAAGGGGGAAGGGCAGTGCGCCACGCTCGCGCCATGCTCCGCCATCAGCCCGACGTCGCGCGCCGTGTGCCAGCGGATGGAGGGGTGCTCGTCCACGAAGATGGCATGGCCGAGGATCGTGCGCGGCGTTAGCAGTCCAATCCCGGCTGCCCACTGGATGGGAGTGACGCCGTGGCGGCGGACCATCTCCTGCACCTCCACGACCGCCTGGGCGATGTGGGTGGTGAAGGGACGGCCGGTTTCGGCGGCATAGGCGACGCTCTCGCGCAGCATGTCCTCCTCCACCGTGTCGATCTGGGCAGGGAAGACGATACCGCTCAGCCGGCCCGAGGGATGGGCTTCGGCCTCCCGCATGACCTGCTTCGCCGCCTCGAACTGGCGGGGCGCATCCTCGCGGTTCCACATCCAGGTGACGGTTTGCGGCGTGGACATGCCCCAGCGCGCGGCCGCATAGCCTGGACCGGCCCAGCTCCGCAGCCCGCTCTCGGCCATGACCGTGAGCCAGCGGGGGAACGGGGCCGAGAGGTCCACGACCGAGGTTACCCCCGAGGACATCAGCTCCGCATAGGCGAGACGCATCGCCGCCTCCCGTCCTGCCTCGTCGAGGCGGAAGGCCTGGGAGCGCTCGAAGAGCCCACTCATCCCCTGTTCCGGGACACCGTGGTCCTCGCGCACGCCGCGGTAGCTCGGCTCGGTGGTCGGGTGGGTGTGGATGTTCACCAGCCCCGGCAGGACCAGCAGGCCGCGCCCATCCACCACCTCCGCCCCTGGCTCCGGTGCGGCGGAGGGATTGTGCGGGCCGATGCGCTCCACCCGCCCGTCGCGCAGGAGGATGTCGATGTCCCGGCCGAAGGCGTGGCGGCTGGCGGCGGCATCCCAGACGACGGCCCAGGCCGCGTCGCGGATCAGGAGGGGCGTGATCATGGCGCGCTCCGCGGTCAGAGCTTCTCGAGGTTCCAGTAGAACAGGGCAGGGCCTGGCAGCAGGCCGAGCAGATTCGTGCGATGCGCGACGACGCTGCGATACTGGCCCAGCGGGATGTTCGTCGCGTTGGCGATATGCACGCGCTCCAGCTCCTTCAGGATTCCCTGGCGCCGTGCTGGATCTGTCTCATAGGTCCAGGCGTCGTTAAGCTGCGGCACGCGCGTGTCGCAGGGCCAGCCGAACCAGGCGCTCTCGCAATTGCCAACGAACACGTTTAGCAGCGGGTTCTGGACGCCGGTGATGGTCGCGTTGGTGACGAAGACATTCCACCCCCCCTGTGCGGGCTGGTTGCGGGAGGAGCGACGCTGGATCAGTCCGCTCCAGTCCATCGCTACCAGGTCCACATTCGCGCCGATGCGCCGCAGCGCTTCCGCTGCCAGGAGCGCGCCGGGATGGAGCACCGCGTTGTCAGCCGGGTCCATTACCACGATCGGCCGCCCGTCATAGCCCGCGGCCCGGAAGGCGTCGCGCGCCTGGTGGTCGGTCAGGCGCGGCCAGCCCAGAGAATCGAATTGCGGCGGCTCGGAGGGCGCGCAGCCGAAGGGTGCGCCGCATTCGCGCCAGGGCTGGTCCTGTCCGACGGTGGCGACCATGAAGTCCGGCTGCTGGATCACGCTCATCAGGGCCCGCCGCGCCTCGACGTTGTCGAAGGGCGGCTGAAGGTGGTTCATGGCCAGGAACAGGACGTAACCCAGCGGGTCGTTCGGAACGACGGTTACGTTGCGCATCTTCGCCAGGTGAGGCACGAGATCGGGCGCCGGGCTCTCCAGCAGGTCGAGCTCCCCGGCCGCAAGGCCGTTCGCGGCGGTCGCGGCATCCGGGGTGTACAGGCTCTCGACCCGATCCACCTTGACCACCTTGCCGCCCGCCGCCTGGCTCGGCGGCTCCGCGCGCGGCACATATTCCGCGAAGCGCTCATAGACCACACGCGCGCCGGGCACCCATTGATCCCGCAGGAAGCGGAAGGGGCCGGAGCCGACCGGGTCCGTGATGGCAGTGTTCGGATCCGTGCGCGCCAGGCGCTCCGGCATCATGAAGGATACGTTGCTATCGATCTTGCCC
>DATCMG010000643.1:0-2361 GCA_036563555.1 Roseomonas sp.
AGCCGCCCGGAGCGCTCCGGATGGCTATACGCTGCTGATGGGCACGATCAGCACCCATGCGATGAATGTCGGGCTTTACCGCACCCTGCCCTACGACCCGGCCGCGGATTTCGCACCTGTTTCGGGCGTCGCCACCAGCCCCAACCTGCTCGTCGCGCATCCGTCAAAGGGCATTCAGGATGTGGAGGCACTGGTGGCGCGCGCACGCGCCCAACCCGGCGTGCTGACCTATGCCTCGGGCGGCAACGGCACCTCCAGCCACCTCGCGGGGGAGTTGTTCAAGTCGCTTGCCGGCGTGGACATCCTGCATGTGCCGTTCCGCAGCACGGCGCCGGCGGCATCCGCCCTGGTCGCGGGGCAGGTCGACCTGATGTTCGACACGCTGCCCTCGGCGCTGCCGCATGCGCGGGATGGGCGCCTCAAGGCGCTGGGCGTCACCTCGGCGCGACGGCTTCCGAGCCTGCCGGATATTCCTGCGGTGGCCGAGACCGTGCCCGGCTTCGAGATGGGCGTCTGGACCGCCCTCTTCGTACCGGCCGCCACGCCCCGCCCGGTGATCGAGCGTCTCGATGCCGCCACCCGGGAGGCTCTGCCCCAGCTCAGCGCCCGTTTCGCCGAATTGGGGCTTGAGCCCTTTATCGCGGGCCCTGCGGAGGTGGCCGCTTATCTCCGCGATGAGATCGCCAAATGGAGCGGCGTGATACGCGCTGCGCGCATCACCGCCGACTGAACGCAGGCGACCGAAGCGGACGGCAGCCCCGAGGCCGGGCTGACGACCGTTGGTCCGGCCCCGGATGGACGTTCTCCGCCTTTCGAAGCGGCCGGATCGAAGGCCAGACCTGCCGCCGCCTGGTCTTGGAAGCTCTTACCCGTTCAGGCGGCTTCCGCTTCCCAGCCGATCGCCCGGCGCAGGAAGGCAGCGCCAAGGGCGGCGAAGTTCGCCACCTCCGCATTATCCTTCCCATAGCCGTGGCCCCCGGCCGCGGGCTCGTGGAACAGGGCCGGGTAGCCCATCGCCTGCAGCTTCGCCGCCATCTTGCGGGCATGGCCGGGATGCACGCGGTCATCCCGCCGCGTGGTCGCCAGCAGGATGGGCGGATAGGACCGGCCCGGCTCCGCCATGTGATAGGCCGAGATGTGCTGCAGGAAGGCCCAATCCGCCGGGCTGTCCGGGTCGCCATATTCCGCGATCCAGCTCGCCCCTGCCAGCAGCTTGCTGTAGCGGCGCATGTCGATCAGCGGGATGGTGCAGAACAGCGCGCCGAAGCGCTCGGGGTAGCGGGTCAGCATGTTGGCGATCAACAGCCCTCCATTGGATCCACCCTCGGCCGAGATGCGCCCGGGCCGGGTGACGCCGCGCCGTACCAGATCCGCCGCCACTGCGGCGAAGTCGTCATGCGAAAGGCGCTTGCCCTCGCGGCGCCCGGCCTCATGCCAGCGCGTCCCGAACTCGCCGCCGCCGCGGATATTGGCCACCACCGTGGTGCCGCCCCGCTCCAGCCAGAGCTTGCCGGCCATGCCCTGGTAGTAGGGAAGGCGTGAGATGCGGAAGCCTCCATAGCCCGAGAGATGCACCGGCGCCTCCCCGGTTTCCCCCGCGGGGCCGGTCTGCACATAGGGGATGCGCTCGCCATCGACCGACACGGCCTCGTGCCGCGTGACGACCAGGCCAGCGGCGTCATAGGTCGGGGAGGAGCGCCGGAGGGGGATGGGCGCGGAAAGGCCGGTATCGGTCAGCAACAGGCTGGCCGGCGTGACCGGATCCTCGACCTGGGCCAGCAGCAAGCCATCGGACTCCTCCGGCTCGGCGTCCAGCGGCCAGAGATGCGCCACCCCCGTCCGGGGCAGGCCGGACAGGCTCGCGCTCGTCCACCCGGCCTCTCCCGGGGAGAAGACCGTGAAGTCGGGCCGCAGCTCGTCCAGCACGGAGACAACCAGCCGGCCGTCACACCAGAAGAAGCCCTGGAGTGCGCGGCGCTCGCCCGGCGTGAAGAGCACGCGGAAGTTTCGGTCACCCGCCAGGAAGCCGTCCAGGTCGATGCCCAGCAAGGTGTCGGGCGCGTGAGTGCTGTCGTCCAGGCTCCAGGGGCTGCGCGGCCGCACGGCAAGCCAGCCGCGCTGCCAGCGGAACTCCGCATCGGTGGGCAGGTCGATGCGCCGCAGCGGGCCGGTGCGGTCGCCCATATGGACGATAGTGTCGTAGAAGCCGATCTGGTCGACGAAGATCAGGCGCCCCGGCGCTTCGCGTTCCACGCTGCCCCAGGCACCCATATGCGCAGCATCGCATTCGAACAGCACGGGCGCCGCCGCCGGATCGGTGCCGCGAGCCCAGAGCCGGACCGTGCGGGAATAACCGGATCG
>DATCMG010000664.1:0-7625 GCA_036563555.1 Roseomonas sp.
TGCCGCCCGCCAGGCCCCGTGCCGCCGATCCGCCTCAACGCCCGGCATGTCCGGCTCGAAGCGCACGCGGCGGCGCCAATGGGTGGCATTGTCGCCGGGCGGCGGGCAGAGCCCGGCCTGCACACCGGCAAGATAGGCGGCACCCAGCGCGGTCGTCTCGGCCACGGCCGGCACATCCACGGGGCATTGAAGGGCATCGGCCAGGAAGCGCATCGTCCAGTCGCTGGCGGTCATGCCACCATCCACGCGCAGCACCGTATCGCCCATTCCCGGCCAGTCGGCGCGCATGGCGTCCAGCAGGTCGCGCGTCTGCCAGGCGACGCTCTCCAGCGCGGCGCGGGCGATCTCCGCGGCGCCGGCACCACGCGTCAGGCCAAGGATGGCGCCGCGCGCTTCCGCATCCCAGTGCGGGGCGCCGAGGCCGGTGAAGGCGGGCACCATGACCACGCCGGAATCGGGATCGGCCCGCGCGGCCAGTTCCCCTGCCTCCGCAGCGGTGTGGATGATGCGGAGGCCATCGCGCAGCCATTGCGCGGCGGCGCCGGCAACGAAAATCGCACCTTCCAGCGCATAGGTGCGCGCGCCGCCGATCTGCCAGGCTACCGTGGTGAGAAGACGATGGTTGGAGCGCACGGGGGTATTCCCCGTGTTCAGCAGCATGAAGCAGCCGGTGCCATAGGTGGATTTCGCCATTCCCGGGCTGAAGCAGGCCTGGCCGAGCGTCGCGGCCTGCTGATCCCCCGCCATGCCGCGGATGGGGATGTTGGCGCCGAACAGGGCGGGATCGGTGGAGCCGAACTCGGTAGCGCAGTCCCGCACCTCCGGCAGAAGGGCGCGCGGGATGCCCAGGGCGCGCAGGATCTCCTCGTCCCATTCGCCGCGATGGATGTCGTAGAGCATGGTGCGGGCGGCATTGGTGGCGTCGGTCGCATGCACGCGGCCGCCGGTCAGCCGCCAGAGCAGGAAGCTGTCCACCGTGCCGAAGGCGAGTTCGCCGCGCGCCGCGCGATCGCGCAGGCCGGGGATCTCCGCCAGCATCCACATCAGCTTGGTGGCGGAGAAATACGGGTCCGCCAGCAGGCCGGTGCGCTCGGTCAGCAGGGATTCCAGGCCCTCGGCACGTAGGCGCTCGCAGATGGCGGCGCTGCGGCGGTCCTGCCAGACGATGGCGTTGTGCACCGCGCGGCCGGTGGCGCGGTCCCAGACCAGGGTGGTCTCGCGCTGGTTCGTGATGCCGATTCCCGCCACCTGTGCGGCCCTCACGCCGCCCCGCTCCATTGCGCCGCGCAGGCAGGCGATGGAATGGGCAACCAGGTCCTCCGCCGCATGCTCCACCCGGCCGGGTGCGGGGAAGTGTTGCGGCAACTCCATCTGGTGGGTCGCGCGGGGATGCAGCGCGGCATCGAACAGGATCGCGCGCGTGGAGGTCGTTCCCTGGTCAAGCGCCAGCAACGCGTCCGCACCCATGCGCTTCCCCCCATTCGGTTGCAGGTGCACCATAGGCGGCATGGGCGTAATCCTCCATGACCTCTGCGGCGCCGATCCGGCACGGCGCTTCTCGCCCTATTGCTGGCGGGTGCGAATGGCGCTGGCCCATAAGGGCGTCGCGCATGAGGCGATACCCTGGCGCTTCACGGAAAAGGCCGTCATCGCCGATGCGGGCACCGACAAGGTGCCCGTGCTGCGCCACGGCGGCCGGACGGTTTTCGAGAGCTGGAACGTCCTCGGATATATCGAGGACACCTGGCCCGGCGCCCCGACCCTTTTCGGCGGGGAGGGAGGGCGGGCGCTCGCCCGATTCGTCAACACCTGGTCCGATGCGGTGATGGTGCCGGCAATCGCCCGGCTGATCGTCTCCGACATTCCCGCCCATCTGGAGCCGGAGGACGCCGCCTATTTCATCCGCACGCGGGAGGCCCGCTTCGGCAAGCCGCTGGCAGAGGTGACGGCCAACCGTGAGCGCGCGGTGGAGGGCTTCCGGCGAGACCTGCACCCGCTGCGGATGGTGCTGCGGGAACGGCCCTGGCTCTCCGGCCCCACGGCGGGGGCAGCGGACTACATCGCCTTCGGGCCGCTGCAATGGGCGCGCTGCGTCTCGGCCTTCCCGCTGCTGACGCCCGACGATCCGGTCCATGCCTGGCGCGACCGATTGTTGGACGCCTTCGGTGGCCTGGCCCGCGCCGCCCCCGCCGAGGATATCGGCTGATCCGACATGGGACCTTGGTTGGACGCCTTTGTGCCCGCCTTCGGGTTGATCGCGCTCGGCGCCTTCCTGAAGCGCCGCCTGCTGCGGGATGATTCGGCCTGGGCGGGGATCGAGAGGCTCGTCTTCTGGGTCCTGCTGCCCTGCCTTCTCGCCTCCTCGATCAGCGCGGTGAATCTCGGGACGCTGCCGGTAGGCGGGATGGCGGTGGCGCTCTGGCTGGCATTGCTGATCGGCGCCGGGGCTTCGCTGCTGCTGGCGCGGACCTTCAGGCAGGCCCATCCGGCAGCCACTTCCGTCCTGCAGGGCGGCATTCGCTTCAACAACCTGCTCGGCTTCGCCATATCAGGCGCGATTTTCGGTACGCAGGGGACCGGGCTGGCCGCCGTAGCCACGGGGCTGATCGTGCCCGGCGTGCAGGTGATCATCACCTTCGCCTTCGCCATGGGCGGCGGGCGGGCACGGCCCCGGCCGTTGGCCATGCTGCGGCAGGTGGCGCTGAACCCGCTAATCATCGGCTGCGCCACGGGATTCGTCCTGGCGGCGCTAGGCGGCCTGCCCGCCGGGCTGTCGCCGCTCATGCGGACGCTCGGTCAGGCCTCGGTCGCGCTCGGTCTGCTGGCGGTCGGCGCGGCGTTGGGGGCGGAGGCGATGCGCGACCGCCTGTCGCTTCAGGGAGCCACCGCGGCCTGGAAGCTGCTGGCCATGCCGGCGATCACCCTCGCCCTCTGCCGGCTGATGGGGCTGGACGCCCTGCCGGCTGCCATCGCGGTGCTTTTCATGGCGCTTCCAACCGCCTCCACGGCCTATGTGATGGCGCGCATGATGGGCGGCGATGCACCGATCATGGCGGCGATGACGACGATGCAGCATGTGATCGCCGTGGCCACCCTGCCCTTGTGGCTGATGATCCTGTGGGCAATCCTGCCCCTGCCCTGACGCGCGGATGGGCGCAAGCCGGCCGTGCCGCGCATTTCGGGCCCTGGCCCGCGATTGGCGACGGGCGCGCCCCGTCCCATGATATGCGCCCGATCCGATGGAAAATTTTCGATGCTGACGCGACGCGGCCTCGCGCGCGGGGCCCTGGGCCTTGGCGCCACCTCCCTCACCCCCTCTCTCGCCGGCGCGCAAGGCACCTGGCCGGAGCGGCCGCTGCGGCTGATCATCGGCTACCCGCCCGGCGGCGCCTCCGACCTGTTCGGGCGGATAATCGCTGGCCAAATGGGTCCGCGCCTCGGGCAGAACGTGGTGGTGGAGAACCGCCCGGGTGGCGGTGCCGTGGTGGCGAGCGAGGCCGTGAGCCGCAGCCCGGCCGATGGCTACACCATCCTGCACGTCGATAACGGCATTCTCGTCTATAACCCGGCCCTTTATGTCCGGCTGCCCTACGATCCGGACAAGGACCTGTCCGGGGTGGGCTTCATCGGCCGCTTCCCGCTTTTCCTCGTCGTGCGCGCGGACAGCCCGATCAGGGATCTTGCCGGCTACATCACGGCCGCGAAGGGCAAGGTGCCGACCTATGGCTCGCCCGCCGTCGCCTCGCCGCACCACTTGGCGATGGAGATGTTCAAGCGCCGCGCGGGCTTCGACGCGACCCATGTGCCCTATCGCGGCGGGCCGGCGGCGATGCAGGACCTGCTCTCCGGCACTGTGGACAGCGTGATGATCGACTGCGCCACCGGCACCGCCTTCATCAGGGACGGCAAGGTGCGGGCGCTTTGCGTGCTGAGCGAGGCGCGTTCCCCCACCAGCCCCGAGGTGCCGACGACGCGGGAACTGGGCCATGCCAACGCCATCGCCTATGGCTGGCAGGGTCTCTGCGTGCCCACCGGCACGCCGGCAGCCGTCATCTCGCGCCTTTCGGCGGAGCTGGCCCGCGCCATTGCCTCCGAGGAAATGCAGGCGCGCTTCACGACGCTCGGCATCGAGCGGGCCGACTATTCACCGGCGGAGTTCGGTGCCTTCGTGCGGAAGGAGAACGCCGAATGGCGGCCGCTGATCCGGGAACTGGGCATCCGGCTGGATAGCTGAACCCCCACTGCCCGGAGCGTGACCTCCACCTTCATGGCCCTGGGGTGGTCACATCAGGGGCGGACCGGTAGGTAACATATCGGCCTGCCCTGCCCGTTCCGGCCGGGCAACTCAACCACCTCGGGAACCAGACGCCCTTGCTTCGTCGCCTCCGCTCCGTGGCCCGCGGCCTGAGCCGCCTTGAGCCGGGACAGCTCCTCCGCAAGCTCCATTCGCTGGAGGTGGCCTCCCGCGCCGCCGCCCGCAACGCGGAACTGGCCGCCTGGAACACCAAGGTGATGGGCTCCGCCATGGCCAGCCGGTTCTATGATGCCGGGCTCGCCGGCCGCATGGCGCCCCTGCCGCCCAACCCCGTGGATGTCGGCTTTGGCGGCCGCCTGTGCCGGCAGGAGGACATCGAGAGCCACTGGCTGCGCCACTGGTGCGGCCAGATCGGCTTCGTGCCGATGTATCACCGCAAGGTCTGGGAGGACTGCTACGCCCTGCAGGTCCTGCATGAGCGCGGCATGATGGTGCCGGGCCGCCGGGGCCTCGGCTTTGCGGTGGGCGCGGAATGGCTGCCCAGCTTCATGGCCGCGCGTGGCGTGGAGGTGCTGGCGACCGACCTGGACGCCACCGATCTTCGCGCCCGCAATTGGATCGAGACGGACCAGCATGGCGGCCGGGTGGAGACGATCTTCAAGCCTGGCCTGATCGACATGGAGACGTTCAACCAGCGCGTCTCCATGCGGGCCGTGGATATGAACGCCATCCCGGCCGACCTGCATGAGGGCTTCGACTTCCTGTGGTCGATCTGCTCGCTGGAGCATTGCGGGTCGATCCGCCAAGGTCTCGACTTCGTGGTGGAGGCGATGAAATGCCTCCGTCCCGGCGGCATCGCGGTGCACACCACCGAGTTCAACATCAACCCCGAGGGCAGGACGATCGAGGAGGGCACGACCGTCCTCTTCCAGCGCCGCCACATGGAGGAGCTGGAAGCCCGCCTCTCCCTCGCGGGACACCGGATGCTGCCGATCGACTTCGGAACGGGCTCCGGCATCCTGGACCAGTTCGTCGACCTGCCGCCTTACCCCGGCGCCGAATCGCCCATGCCGGTCCCGGAACCGCCGCATCTGCGGCTGTCGATCCAGGGACTGGTGGCGACCTCGATCGGATTCATCGTGGAGAAGAGGGCTTAGGGCAACAAACAAAGTCGCCTGATCTGGCAGAGGCTGACCGTCCACGAATTGGTGGGCACGGGTTACGGCCCACCGTTGAGGATGCGGGCCAGGTGCTCGGGCTTGTCGGGATTGAAAATTCAGCCAGTCATGCCCTCCGTCACGATGTCCGGCAGGCCACGGAAGAGGGCCTCAATGGTGATCCGGTCAAAGGGTTCATGCCAGATTGAGGGCGCGAGCAGCACGTCAATGTCGCGGAAGACGTCCACCGGATTGGTGAAGCCGATGTAGCGCGCATGGCTCATGGAAATGGCGCAGACATCGCCAGGTTCGCCGTAGTCGCGCACGCCGTCGAACAGTTTACGCTCGCATATCAGCTTGTATTCGCACAGCCTGCGCAGGATTGGGATGCCGAGCGGCACCAGCGACTCCTAAAGCTGCGGTAGGCCGGCCAACCCTTCCGGCCTGGTCCTCTTCTGGACGGATCGAGCCAAGCCTACCATCCCGGGATGACCCAAGCCGACCTGTCCCACGGGGCCACCATGGCCGCCGCCATTGCCGACGCCTGGTCCAGGGAAGGCGGCCCGGGCGGAGCGATCGCCCTCTTTGATATGAATGGCCCGGGAGGGACCGTGGCGGGCGGCTTTGCCAGCCTGGAGCACGGCATCCCCTTCACGCCCCGGACGCCGAGCCGATGGGCTTCCATCAGCAAGCAGTTCTGCGCCGCCACGGCCCTGCTCGCAGGTTTCGACCTGAAGTCGTCCCTTGGCGCGCTGGTTCCCGGCTTGCCAGGGATGCTGGCGACGGTGCCGCTCGAGCACGCGCTGGACATGACCGGGGCCATCCCGGACCTGATGGAGACGCTATGGCTGCTGGGCTTGCCCTACACGACCAGCCTGTCTGAGGCCGAGCTTCTGGACCTGTGCCGGCGACTGCCCGGCACAGGTGGCCCGCCGGGGGCCGAGATGGCCTATTCCAACACCGGCTGGCGATTGGTCGCCGCCGCCTTCGCGGCCAGAGGGGCCGAAAGCTACGGGCAGGCGCTGCGCCGCCTCGTGCTGGAGCCGCTGGATCTGGGGGAGATCGCCTTCCCCGAGGATGAGGCCACGCCCGTGCCCGGCCTGGCCACTCCGTATTGGCGGGACGGCGAGGCTTGGCACCGGGGCAGATACGGGATGCACTTCTCCCCCTCCGGCGGGCTGGCCGGCAGCGTGGAGGCGCTGGCGCGCTGGGGCTCGGCGTTGCTGGCCGGAAAGGGCCCGGCTGCAGGGATGCTCGCCCGCCTCTCGGCGCCACGTCCATTCCCGGATGGCCTGGAGAGCTTCTATCGCCTCGGCCTCTCCACCGTGGAGCTGGGCGGGTTGCCGCTGGTCGGGCATGGCGGCTCCCTGCCTGGGGTGAAGACGCAGATCCTGATGGCGCCGGGCCTCGGCTGTGGCGTGGCGCTCCTTTCGAACCGGGAGGACACGGACCCACTCTGGCTCGCATTGCGGGTGATGGCGGCGGCAACCGGGCGCCCCCTGCCGCAAGCCGCTGCCCTGCCCCCCGGCCGCTACGCGGAGAGCCGCGGCGAAGCCTGGGCGGAGGTGGAAGGCGGAACCATCAGCTTCATGGGCGTGACCGACCGGCTCTTCGCGTCCGGGGAGGGCGTACGGACCCTACCGGCCTATCTGCAGGCCACTCTCCGCATGGCGTCGGACGGCGCGATCGAGGGCCGGATCGGCGGAGTGGCCCGCCGGCTTCTGCCGGTGCCAGAGACGACGATCCTGGATCCGGCACTGCATGGAACCTGGTGGAATGACGCTTTCGGCGTTTCGCTTGAGGTGCGGGCGGACGGAACCGCGCGGCTGCCCGGCATCCATCCCCGCGACACCTGCGCATTGCGGCCGCTGCCTGACGGTCGTGCGGTGGCGGACCGGTGGCACGGGCCCTGGCGGGCGCGGCCCCTTCTGTGGCTCCAGCCGGATGGATCACTCCGCCTGGTGTCACACCGCTCGCGCGTGCTGGCCTTCCGGCGCGGCTGAAATGGTTGGCGCGCGGGAGATGACGTGCTGCACTCCCGGGCCGCCCTACTCCCGTATTCGGCATTGGTCCTTGCATGGATTACCGGCGACAATAGGCTGCTCCCGTCGAGGTGGATGCCATCTTCTCGCCTGATGGCAACGCCCGGTGCCGGGTTACATAGCTCGGGGTGCTGATGGATGTTTCTCGCCCGCTTCTCCTACGACGTGTTG
>DATCMG010000665.1:0-15065 GCA_036563555.1 Roseomonas sp.
GTAAGAACAGGAACACGCGCAGGAGGTGGTCCAAGCTACGGGAGTGGAAGGCATAGCAGGCCGCCCGACCGAGTTCGTGCACAGCAGCACGCTCAAGGGCCGAAGCTGGCCGGAACCGGCCTGTCTGCCCTCCGGCAGAGAGCATCAGAAAGCCAATATCTGTTCAGCCAGCATTTCTCCTGCTTCTACACGCCCGAGGATGTCAGCACTGGCCTGCCCTGGGCGGCCCTGGCCCCGCTACGGCGCTGAACCTGACAGTGATCGTGCCTGCCGTTGATCGATTCCCGACCCACTGGTTTGCTTCGAGAGCTGGATGGACGCTCCAGCCTTGGGCTAGTGAAGCCCATTGCTTCTCAGCGCACGATATCGATTTGAGTGAGGAGGTCCGCGTGACTTCGTTGGGTCTGACGGAGCATCGATTTACAAATCGGAATTCCAAAATGAGATGGTTTTTCCAAGCAATCGTCGTTGTCTCGGTGCTTTTTCTGAGTCTGACGACATTTGCCGCACCAGAGCGCCTGAAAATCTTACCTCTTGGTGATTCGATCACGCATGGCCGTCTTGATCGGCAGAGCTACCGGTATCCTTTGTGGAAGCTCTTGGCTTCGCATGGCCCATCTTTTGAGTTCGTTGGATCCCAGACTTCAAATCACGACGGCAGTCCTCCGTTTCCAAGCTTCGATGGGAAGTCGTTCATCAACCGGCACGAGGGACACTATGGCTGGCGCGCAGATCAGATTTTGGAAGCTCTGCCGGCATGGCTAAGCTCATATACGCCAGATATCGTCATACTCCAGATTGGATCGAATGATCTAGGCGCGGGCGATTCGGTTACTCAGATCGGAAGCGAGATTTCGATGATCATTGCAAGGATCAGGCAAGCAAATTCATCCGTCTCGATTTTGCTGACCAATGGAACTCCGACGACCGGAAGCCGCAGGACAGGGCATACGGCCATGAGGAACGAATACATGAGAATTGCTGCTCGTGAGAGCTCGCAGACCTCAAAGATACACTTGGTTGATACTTTCGGCGGATTTGATTACTCGTTTCTTGCAGACGGCATTCATCCCAATGAAAGCGGTGAAGATTACATCGCGCGCCGGATCTATCCAGTGCTAGTTTCTGTGATGCAGGAAAAGCTGAGACAGAGATAATCCCAACGAACCGTTCCTGGCTGGACTGGGTATTTTTTTCTGACACGACACTCAGTAGAGCATCCATCTCCGAGATTCCAATCACGCGCTCGGAAGCGCATTCCGCCTTGAAGGGACCAACAGGACGGCCAGCGGCGCCGCCAGGACGGGCTGTCTGGTTGAGGCCGTCCGTTTGCGCTGCCTCAGTCGCCCTCCTTTTAGCGGACGACGCTATCTCGCCGTCAGCCGTTCTGGCCGGGCCTATCGGCGAGTGCCCAGCATTATGATGCACCCTGGCCAGTTGCTGCAGGCAGGCAACAGGAGGATGCTGACGGTCAAGGGGGAATCGCCTTGACGAAGACCGCAGGACCCGCGGATGACCGCGCTCAGGCGGGTGTACGGCAATGACCAATTCGCGTTGGATCTCGGCGCGGTCCCCCTTCGCTATCCGCAGCTATCGCTTCCAGTGGTCGGCCGATTTGATGACATCCTGGGCCTTCGAGATGGAGACCCTGATTCTCGGCTGGTACATCGTGGTGCAAACCCAGTCAGTGCTGCTGGTGACGCTGTTCGGGTCGCTGCAGTTCCTGGGGACGCTGATCTCACCCTTTTTCGGCTTGGTGGGCGACGCGATCGGGCATCGCACCGTGATGTGCCTGATGCGAACGTCCTACGCGATTCTGGCAGCGGCCCTGGCGGTCCTGGCACTGGCCGACATGCTGACGCCGATGCTGGTGCTGATCGCCACCGGGATTGCCGGGCTGATCCGACCCTCCGACATGAGCACTCGCAATGTGCTGATCGGCGAGACCATGCCCGATGACAGGCTGATGAGCGCCATCAGCCTGTCGCGTATCACCACAGACTCCGCACGCGTGGGTGGCGCATTGGCCGGGGCGAGCATCGTCGCCGCCCTGGGCATGGGTGAGGCCTATCTGATGGTGATGCTGTTCTACGTGTTGGGCATGCTGCTGACGCTGGGCATCAGCGCGCGGCGGGTGGCGGAGCGGGGACCTGCGGCGGTGGCGCCCTCGCCGCTGCGCGGCCTGTGGGAGGCGGCGCGGGCGGTGTGGCAAGCGCCGCCGCAGTTGGCGGCAATGCTGATGGCGTTCCTGATCAATCTGACGGCCTTCCCCTTCACGCTGGGACTGCTGCCCTACGTCGCGCGGGACGTGTACGGTACCACCCAGGCGGGGCTCGGCTACCTGGTGGCAGCCGTCGGGGCAGGCAGCATCTTGGCCTCGCTGATCCTCAGCCGGATGGGCACCGCGGTGAAGCCAGCACGCATGATGCTGGTTTTCAGCGTGGTTTGGCACGGGCTGGTGATCCTGTTCGGTCAGATCGGCAGTCTAACCGGCGGTTTGCTGCTGCTGCCGGTGATCGGAGTCGCGCAGGTGCTGTGCGTGCTGCCAATGTCGGTGCTGCTGCTGCGCGGTGCGCCCCCAGCGCTGCGCGGCAGGATCATGGGAATGCGCAGCTTGGCGGTCTATGGGCTGCCAGTCGGGCTGCTCTGCTCCGGGCCGCTGATCGATCATCTGGGCTTTCCGGTGACGGCGGCAGTCTACGGTACCCTGGGCATCATCGCGACGCTGCTGGTGCTGGCCAGTTGGCGCGCGCACCTGTGGCCGCGTCTTGCGCCGGGAAACAACGCCTAAAGACGAACCACGCTGGCATTGCCGCTGCTCTTCTGGCCGTGCTGCTCGGCAGCATGCTGGCGGCCCGATCAGAAGGGGCGGACTGATCGTCATTGCCGCCATCTGGGCCGTTCTTTCAGCGTCTGTCCTGCGGGCGGTCTGGCCACATCTCGCCCGTGCTGAGATCCTGGCTTCTGCTCCAAGTCGAAGGTCCGCTTCCCACACTCGCCCGCAAGCGCCAGATCCAAGAGCATATCCGTTTTCAGAAAGGCTTGCTTGACGGCTCTATGACCGAAATGGGCGGATACTGTTGAAAAATTTTGCGACGACAGTTGAACGCCTGTTTTGCCGCAACATTTGTTCGTGCTGGGGGTACAGGCCAACATCAACTGTCTTCATTTTGGCTTCCGGCGTTCACTTCCCTTCGCGCCCACCTGCGGTCCGGACTCTTTCAACAGTATCGGCGCAAAGTGGACCTGACTTGGGAGGCATGCGCCGCCCTGCTCAGGCCAGTGCTCGGCCCTGCTGCTCTCAGTCTACCGAGAGTGGCTTCATTAGTGGCGGCAGGTCGAGTTGCTCGGACTGGCGCCCATCCAGCACCGCCTCCACGAGGTTCGGGGCCAGTAGCACCAGTTGCAGCAGCCGCCCCACGTATCCGCGGTCCAGACGCTCGGCCTCGGCCATCTCGGTGATGGAGGCGTACTGCCCTTCGTCCAGCATGCGTTGGTAACGGAACACCCGGGCCAGGGCCTTCACGAGCGCAGGATCGGAGTGGGTGGGGATGGAGGTGGCGGGTGTAGCGGCTGCAGGCGGGCTCCCTGCGCGCTCCGGGGTGATCACGGCCTTCCTCCCCGGCGGGCAGCGCTCATTCCGCCACGTCCAGCACCGTGGGCCGGCTTGCCCCGAGGTCCCGCATGATACTTGCCAGCCCCTCGACACGGAGCCGGATGTCCGCCCCCGTGCTGGACACCGTCACCCTTTCAACCAGCAGCCGAACGATCCGCGCCTGCTCCGCCGGGAACAGCTCCTCCCAGAGCGGCTCAAGCTGGCGCAGGGCGTCCCGCGTCGCCGCCTCGGTTCAGGCCGGGGTCGTTGGCCCGTGCCGCCGCCCAGGTGCCCACGATGATCTCCGGCTGGCGCAGCAGGACGCGCACTAGGAATCGCCGTGTCCCGAGGCCCCACTCGCGCGTTGACGCTGCATGATCCTGCGAAGCCCGGAGAACGGCACCCACCTCCTTATCCCTCAGCCCTCTCACGCCCTGCTCTCGGGCCAGATGATGGCCGCCTGGGGCGCCCCTGGCTTCGCGCGGCCGGATCCGGCGCCCGAGGTAATCCTCGCCGCCGGGCAGCACGACATCGCTTGGCTGTCCTGGGAGACCGCCCCGACCCTGGATCCGGAGACAGGCCTGCCCCACGCCTTCACCAAGCTCGGCGCGGCGGTCCATGCTCCCATGTGGGCGCGGGGTGTGGAAATGGCTCGCGCCGCCTGGGGCCTCTGGCCCGCCTTGCTCATCTCGCTACACGGCACGCGGATCTACACGCAGTATATGAACCCGGAGCGCCTGCCACCGGACGACCACGCCGCGATCGACGGCAGCGCTGCCAAGGAGGACGCGCTCCAGGCGGACTGGACTGCCAAGCTCGGCGCGACGCCCGATCAGGTGGGGCAGAACTCCGCACTGATCGCGGTGACCGACGCCCTTTCCCTGGCCCTCTGCTTCGCCGATCCGGACAAAGCCGGGGAGGCCCCGATGGAGGATGGCAGCACCCGCAAGATGAATCTCATGCGGCAGGCGGCGTCTCGCTGGTCGCTCGACCCGTGGCCCTTCCGCGACAGCACGCTGACGATACGCTGCGAGGCGATCCGCCTCCCTGCCGAGGCCCGCTGGACCGACGAGGAGGTGATGCGCCGCGACCTGCGCGAAGCAGCGTGGATCACGCTGACCGAGACCCTGATCCCGGCCTGACGGATCAGACCGCCAGCGTTACCATTAGCGGCCCCCTTTGATCTCCTGTGTCACGTTCGCCGCCGATACTGCCAACCCCACCATGGAGACGATCTCATGCCCACTCCCTTGGAGCAGTTCACCACCATGGTGGCTGCCATCGCAGAAGCGGCAGCACAGAGCCAACTTGGACGCAGCCTGTTCGTCACGGAGGAGCCCAGGGATGTGTCCTTCCTGGACATGAACGCGGATGACGAACCGCAAACCGTTACTGGCCACTTCGCCGTCATGATGGAAGAGACGCCGGGCAGCATGACGGCTACCCTGAGCCCTAACGATGATCCGGACATATTCGACGTCCAGCTGGTGATCGCCCTGCAAGGCAGCGACGAACAAGTGGTGTTTACCGCCGCGGTGGAAGACTCCATGGGTCTGGCGAATACTTATCAAGCCCTCCTGGATGCCAAGCACGATCCGAGCGCTGATCCTGACATCCAGAACACCGTAGTCTAGTCAGCGCTCCCGACCGTCTGTTCGCCTCAGCCAAGCTCCATAGCCATCACCGGGAGGACGAGAGGGCAAGAGGCTGCTCGGTCCAGTCGACGGGCCAAGTGGACATGATTCGTGCGAGGTCGGCAACATTCCCGGCACCGTTCAATGCAGCCTCTATAACGCCGGGCGCGAGCAGCGTCAGCTGCAGCAGCCGCCTCATGTCGCCACGGTCGAGACGCTCGGCTTCGGCCATCTCAGTGATGGAGGCGTACTGCCCCTCATCCAGCAACTTTTGGTACCGGAACGCCCGGGCCAGCGCCTTCACCAGCGCCGGATCGGCGCGGGTGAGGATTGCGGGGGCCGGCATGGCTGCGCTCGCAATCCCCTCTGGCGTGACCACGGTCTTGCGCCCTGGCCGGCGCCGGATGCTGAGCGGCACCTGGACCGTAAGGCTGTTTATTTGGGTGGCGCTCATTGTACCGCCTCCAACACCGCGGGGCTGGTGGCGCCGAGGTCCCGCACAAGACTCGCCAGCCCCTCCACCCGGAGCCGGATGTCAGCACCTGGGCTCGACACCGTCACGCGTTGGACCAGCAGCCCCACGATGCGCGCCTGCTCCGCCGGGAATAGCTCATCCCAGAGCGGCTCCAGCTGTTGCAGAGCATCTCGTGTCTCACCCTCGGTCAGGTCGGGGTCCATGGCCCGCGCCGCCGCCCAGGTGCCCACAGCGATTTCGGGCTGGCGCAAGACTGCTACTCAAAGGAGAAAGGCGGGCCAGCCGACAGGCAAAGGGGACAGGCTCTGCAGCCTGTCCCCCGGGATGCTTCGGAACGTCTTGCGAAGTTCAGAAGTCCATGCCGCCGCCCATACCACCCATTCCGCCCATGCCGCCACCCGGGCCGCCAATCGGGGCTGAGGAATTGTTTGGGCGCTCGGCGACCATCGCCTCGGTGGTGATCAGCAGGGAGGCGACGGAAGCCGCATCCTGCAGGGCGGTGCGCACGACCTTGGTCGGGTCGATGATGCCGGCCTCGACGAGGTTCTTGTACTCGTCGGTCTGGGCGTCATAGCCGTACTCGTAGGTGTCGCTGCGGAGCACCTCACCGGCGATCACGGCGCCGTCCTTGCCGGCGTTCTCCATGGCCTGGGCGATCATCTCGTCGATCTCGGTCTCGCCATTGGCGGACAGAGAGCCGACCTGGGCGACCTCGGCGGAGGTGGTGATCTTGCAAGTCTTGGCCTGCAGGTTGTTGACGATCACGGTTACGCTGCTGCTCAGACTATCCCGGAGGGAGCGGATGGAGCAGCGTCGGTAGCTCCAATTCCGGCATCGGCTTCCCATCCAGCACCGCCTCCACGAGGTCCGGCGCGAGGAGCGTCAGCTGCAGCAATCGTCCCATGTAACCTCGATCCAGGCGCTCGGCCTCGGCCATCTCGGTGATGGACGCGTACTGCCCGTCATCCAACAGCTTGTGGTAAGCGTCGCGGCGGCGGCACATTGCGGCGCGGGGTGGCGTTGTGATGCAAGTGCGGGATGGGCAAGACGTTACCGCCGCGGGTCAGCGATGCTGGGGACGCTCATACGATTGGTCGTATGAGCGTGCGCGGGGCGCCGGTCGAGGTGATCACGCGCGGGAAGCGGCGGCGGATTTGGACGCCCGAGCAGAAGCGCGACATCGTCATGGAGAGCTTGGAGCCGGGCGGCTCGTCGAGGGCCTGCATGCCTGGCTGCAGGCCCAGCAGGGCCGCCTCTCCGCCGTCTCGGATCTGGCCAGGGCCATCCGCTACGCCTTGCGGCATTGGCCGGGCCTGATCGTGTTCCTCGATGATGGCCGGGTCGAGATGGACTCCAATCTGGTCGAGCGCGTCATCCGTCCGGTCGACCTCAATCGTAAGAATGCCTTATTCGCAGGCAGCGATGGCGGGGCGCGTCACTGGGCGATTGCGATGACGCTCATCCAGACCGCCAAGCTGAACGGCGTCGAGCCGATGGCCTGGCTCACCGACGTGCTGGAGCGCATCGTCTCCGAACGGACCAAGGCCACCGAGTTGGACACCCTGCTGCCGTGGAACTGCAAGCACAGCAGCCCCGCCACGGAAACCGCAGTCGCGGCGTAGCCGCCAGAGCTCAACCGGCGCCCACCGTCAATGTAACTTCACCCCGTCACCGCCGCGACACTTGCGGCGAACCTTCCGTCTGCTTACCAGAACCGGTATCCCTCCATGCAAAACACGCAGATTCCTCTACCGTCTTGATCGGCCGTGGTGCAGGTCAGGGAGTCGCAGAGGGCAGGCTGACGGGGGCAGTATCGCTGATGGCGCCAATCGTCCCGAGCGTCATATAACGCGAGCGCTGTGCGGCCCACTCATCGAACTGCTTGAGGAGGAGTGCGCTGACGAGCCTGACGACGGCCGCTTCATGGGGAAAGGTGCCGACCACATCGGTGCGGCGCTTGATCTCGCCATTGAGGCGCTCGATAGGATTTGTGGAGTGTAGCTTGGCCCTGTGTTCGCGCGGGAAGTCCGTAAAGGCCAGCACATCCTTCTCGGCCGCGTCCATCAGGCCGGCGAGCTTCGGCACTTTGGGGCGGAGCTGGGCGGCCACGGAGCGCTTCTCTGCGCGCCACACGCCGCCAAAACGACAGCCAGGCGCTCTGGCGACCAAGATCGCAGTCTGCCATCGCGTGCTCCACGCGGAACGCTCCGGTTGATTCCCTCCACGAGCATCGAGGACTGCTCGGCCGTCAGTGACACGACGGTGCCCAGGGGTGGAAGCGAACCTCTACATTACGGTTTTCCGTCGGATGGCCCAGGGCGCAAGTTGCTGAAAAGAATGGAGCAAGAAGATGCAGCGCTAAAATTGTGCGCGAGGGCAGGCGCCTGATCGAGACCCGCTCGGCTACCGTCGTGTGGCGCCATGGTGGGATGCCGATCGTGTCGATCCGCTGGGTGTGGTGCGCGACCCCCCCCCCTCGGCCGCTTCGAGCCACAGGTCATGCTGTGCACCGACTCTCATCGGATGCCCGAGCAGGTCCTGCGCTGGTTCATCCAGCGCTGGCAGGTGGAGGTCACCTTCGCGGCACGTCTCAGCCCTGTTCAACGGCAGCACCGCTGCGAGCAGCGCGTGGTACCGCAAGCAATGTCCGACCCTCAGCGACACACTCGCCGCCGCGCGACATCAAACCTGGCGCGAGCAGGGTTGGCTGATATCCCGGCGCAACGGCAACAATCCAGAACCCCAACTAGCACCCCAGTGCGCCTTGGCCTATGCCCCTGGCCACGCCGCATGATGAAAAAAGTCGAGCTTAGAGTCTCGTTAAGGAACCACGAGAGCGAGGTTAGGCCATTGACCGCCTTGCTGTTTGGCAGCCAAATTTTGGACGCCGGCCAGATGCTTCGCCGGTGTCAGCTGCCATGTGCAATCGGCGCCGGTGATCTAGGGACGAACTGGTGAACGCCAGCCTTTTTCAGTACTGTTCTGAGGCTGCACGGCTTGCGCGTGGGACGGGGTTGCAGGCAAAGGCGTCGTACTTCGGGCGTGGCGAGAAAGCGCTGCGTCCCCATGCCTTCAAGGCCATGGAACTCCGCCCCTGCGCCCAAGGACCAATGTAGTGCTACCTGCCCAACAGAGCCTTTTCCGAACCGCGGCCCTGAAGCAGCTGAACGGGCCCGAAGATCTCGATCGCCTGGTCCGGGTTACGAATCCGATCGGCTGGGTCGCTGGCTTCGTCCTGGCCGTGATGATTGGCGCTGTACTGGTGTGGAGCGTGGTAGGGCATCTGCCTAGCCGGGTGTCAGGAAACGGACTGCTGCTCCCGCAGGGCGGGCGGGTGGTGGAAGTGCAGTCGCGCGGGGCCGGTGTCCTGACCGCGCTGCTGGCAACGGTCGGGGACAAGGTCAGGTCCGGGCAGGTCGTCGCGCGCCTCGGCGAGACCGAGGGTGAGCGGGATCTCGCGGCCTTGCGTGCCCAACTGGCGGACCGGCAGCGTGACCTGGCCACCACCGAGCGAGGCGCCGAGGACGAGCAGCGGGCGCGCAACGAGAGCCTGGCCCGCCAGCGCGCCGCCAATGAGCTGCGCGCGCGCATCGCAAGGGCGCGCGCGGCCACCCTGGGGGAGCGCCTCGCGACCAGCGAGGCCCTGTTCCGTGAGCAGCTCATAACCCGCCCCCAGCTGATCGCGGTGCAGAACGAACTGGCGGCCACGCAGCAGGAACTGTCCAACGCCGCATCCGAGGCGGCGCGCCTGGGATCGGAGGAGATCGACATGAGGCGGGCCGCGGCCGATCGCATCCGCGAGCGGCAGCGCGCCGTGGCGGAGATCGAGCAGCGCATGGCGACGCTGGAAGCCAATCTGGGCGACCAGCTCACCCTGCGCGCGTCCGCGGACGGCACGGTGGTCGAGGTGCGTTCCCAGCCCGGCGCGCTCGTGCGCCAGGGGCAGGCCGTCCTGGCGCTGGAACAGGCCGGCGACGGGCTGGAAGTCGTCGCCTTCGTCAGCAGCCAGAACGGCAAGCGCCTGAAACCGGGCATGGAGGCCCGCGTCGCCCTCGCCTCCGCCCGCCGGGAGGAGTTCGGCATGCTGCAAGGCGAGGTGTCCGCCGTCAGCGACTTCCCGCTCTCCTTCGACGCGCTGCGTAGCATCATCCAGAACGAGGATCTGGCCCGCTCCTTCATGACCGGCGGCCCGCCCTTCCTCGTAAGGGTAAGGCTGCTGCCGGATCCGGGCAGCGCCTCCGGCTATCGCTGGACATCGCGGCGCGGTGACGAGATCGCGATCTCCAGCGGCATCCCGACCAGCGTCGAGATTGTGACGGAGAAGCGCCGCCCCATCGCCCTGCTCGTGCCGGCCCTGCGCGGCATGCTGACGCTCTAGGCAACCCCCGGACATGGCGATCCTGCCCGCAGCCCAGGGGAAGGCCTGATGGACGGCTCGGCCGGCCTGCCTCCCCTCTTTCCCGTGGCCCCGGACGGTGCCAGCCCTGCCGTCCAGCCGGGCTCGCTGCCGCACGCGGCACGCCGGCGGCAGCGCGTGCCCAGCGTGCTCCAGATGGAGGCGACGGAATGCGGCGCCGCGAGCCTGGCCATGATCCTCGCCAGCCACGGGCTCTGGGTACCGCTGGAGGAGCTGCGCACCGCCTGCGGCGTCTCCCGCGACGGTTCCAACGCCCGCAACATCCTGCGGGCCGCGCGGCGCTACGGGCTGATCGCTAGGGGCTACCGGGTGGAGCTGGCCGAGCTGCACCGCAGTGCCTTCCCGATGATCGCCTACTGGAACTTCAACCATTTTGTGGTGCTGGAGGGGATTGACCCGCAAACCGGCCAGGCCTGGATCAACGACCCTGCCAGCGGTCCGCGCACCGTGCCGGCCGATGAGTTCGACCGCAGCTTCACGGGTGTCGCCCTGGCTTTCGAGCCGGTGGACGGTTTCCGTCGCGGCGGCCAACCACCCTCCGTATTGCGCGGCATCGCGTCCCGCATGCGCCGCTCACAGGGATTGGTGCTGCTGCTGGCACTCCTGACGGTCGGGCTGATCCTGCCCGGGCTCGCCGCGCCGGTCCTGACGCAGTTCTTCGTGGACGAGGTTCTGCTGCCGGGCTTCGGCGACTGGTTCGTGCCGTTGCTGCTGGGCCTCGGCATCACCACCCTGGCTCGCGGCGGGCTGACGGCACTGCTGAAGTCCCTCACCCTGCGGCTGGAAACCAAGCTGGCGGTGGTCGAGGCACCCCGGATGCTCTGGCACGTCCTCCGCGCGCCGATGGAGTTCTTCGGCCAGCGCTATGTGGGCGACATCGCCGCCCGCGTCGCCTCGGCCGAGCGGGTGACGCGGCTGATGGCGACGCAGGTCGCGGCCGGGCTGGCGGCCCTGGTGTCGCTGCTGCTCTACGGCACCGTCATGCTGCTCTACCAGCCCACCCTCGCCGTGGTGTCGCTGCTGCTGATCCTCGGCAATACGCTGTTCATGCGGGTGATGTGGCGCCGGCAGGAGGACAACAGCCACCGCCTGGCACGCGAAACCGGGCGGATGATGTCGGCATCGGTGTCCACCTTGTCGATGATCGACACCACCAAAGCCTCGGGGCGGGAAACGGAGGCCTTCGCGCGCTGGGCGGGCGTGCAGGCGGAATACCTCAACGCGCAGCAATCCAACGCGCGAACGGCCGCCTTGCTGGCCGCCGTGCCGGCGGTGCTGGCGCGGCTGACCGATGTCGCCATCCTCGGCATCGGCGGGATGGCGGTGATGCGGGGGGACATGACGGTGGGTGAGCTGGTCGCGTTCCAGGCGCTGGCCGCCGGACTGGCCGAGCCGGTGGGAACGCTGACCAGCCTCGGCGCCGCCACCCAGGCCATGAAGGGCGAGCTCGCGCGGCTGGACGACGTGCTCCGCTACCCCGTCGTGCCGCATCTGGCCGACACGGCGGCGGCGCTCGCCTCGCCCCCGCCGCTGCGGCTGTCCGGCCGGCTCGAATTGCAGAACCTGACCTTCGGCTACTCCCTGCTCGACCCGCCGCTGCTCGATGGGGTCAGCCTGGTGCTGGAGCCGGGCGCGCGCGTGGCGCTGGTGGGTGGCTCGGGCAGCGGGAAGTCCACGCTGGGGCGACTGGCGGCGGGGCTCTACCCGCCAAGGTCGGGGCGGATCCTGCTGGACGGGCAGGATCTGCTCTCGCTGCCGCCGCAGACCTTGGCGGCGAATGTCGCCTATGTCGACCAGTCGATCTTCCTGTTCGCGGGTACCGTGCGCGAGAACCTGACCATGTGGGACCCGACGCCCGACGATGCCTCGCTGATCGCCGCCCTGGCCGACGCGCAGCTGCTGGACGTGATCGAGGGTCGCCCCGGCCGCCTCGATTCAGGCGTGCTGGAAAGCGGCGCCAATTTCTCCGGCGGCCAGCGCCAGCGCATGGAGATTGCGCGCGCGCTGGCCGGCAACCCGGCGCTCGTGATCCTGGACGAAGCAACCGCGGCGCTGGACGCGCTGGTGGAGGAGCGCATCGAGACGGCGCTGCGCCGGCGCGGCTGCGCCACGCTGGTGATCGCGCATCGCCTGTCCACCATCCGCGACGCCGACGAGATCATCGTGCTCGACCGTGGCCGCATCGCCCAGCGCGGGCGGCATGAGGAACTGGCGGCGGTGGACGGCCCCTATCGCCGGTTGATGCACGCCGACGAGGGCGACGGCGCATGAGCGAAACCGGGTTGGCCGCGAGCGAGGCGGAGCTGCTGGCCACCCGCCTGGGCGCCGAGCGGCACCATGGCGAGTCCGGCCGCGTGGTCGCGCTGGACGAGCCGGACACGGTCTGGATCGTGCTGGAAGGGCGGGTGGACGTGCAGGCGGTGCCGCTGCGCGACGGCCAGGTCTGCGGCACCGGCCTGTTCCTGTTCGAGGCGCGGCCCGGACACCTGATGCCCGGCACCCGGCCGGAGCATTTGGGCGGCGCCGAAGCGGTGGCACTGCGCGGCCGCTGCGCCGCTGGCACCGTGCTGGCCCGCACCACGCCCGACCGGCTTCGGGCGCTGCGGCTGGACCTCGATGCCCTGGTGGCGATCGAGCGCTGGGTGGAATCGCTGGCGGCCGTCTCGGCGCCGCAGCCGCGCGCGCTGTCCACGGACCTGGTCGAGGCCGATCCCGACCTGCGTTTCCCGGCCGGTGCGGTGCTCTGCGCGCCCCATGGAAGCCTGGTCTGGGTAACGGTCGATGAAGGCGAGGCGCTGGCGCTGGGCGATGCCGCCCTGACGCTGCGCCCCGGCGATCCGGCCTGGCCGCTGACCGAGGCCAACTGGCTGTCGCTGCCGGCGGAGGGCAGCATCACCGGCAGCCTGACACCGTCCCGCATGGCTACCGGCGCGGTCTGGCAGGACCTGGACGCCTTCGGCCAGCTCTCGCTGCGGCGGCTATGCGCCGAGTTCTCCCGGCGTGCCCAGGCCGCCATCGCCTTGCAGAACCGCCGCGCCGCCGCCAACCGTGCCTCCTTCGGCCGCGGCCTCGTCGATCTCGGCCGTGCCGCGGACACCAGGCTGCGCATCGCCGCCACCGACGTCCCGGAGGAGACCGACCATTGGGCCGCCGCCTTCGCACAGGTGGCGGAGGCCAGCGGCATTGCCTTGCCCCCCGCCCTGTCCGGGCAGACCGGGCTGGAGGAGCGGGCGCTCTCCGCGGGCGTGTCCTTCCGCTCGGTCCGGCTCTCGGGCGCCTGGTGGAAGGCGGATCAGGGGCCGCTGCTCGGCTTCGTGGAGGACGCCTCGGCCCCTGACGGCCGGCGGGCCGTGGCGCTGTTGCCCGAGGGGGCCCGTGGTTACCGCTTCGGCGGCTCCGGCGGATTGCCTGGGGAACGGGTGACGGCCGCCATGGCGGGGAAGCTCAGCCCGATGGCGTTGATGCTGTACCGCCCCTTGCCGGAGCAGGTGCGGCGGTTGTGGCAGATGCTGCGCTTCGGCGCCCGCAACACCGGGCGCGACACCCGCACCCTCGCGACGATGGGGCTGCTCGGCGCCGGCCTGGGCCTGCTGATGCCGATTGCCAGCGGCAAGCTGATGGAAGACGTGCTGCCGCGCGCCGACTTCAGCCTTCATCTGTGGATTATCGCCGGGTTGGCCATGGCGGCGCTGGGCAATGCCGTCTTCGCGGTGGTGCAGGGCATCGCTGTCACGCGCGTGCAGGCGCGGGTGGACCTTGCCGCCGAAGCCGGCGTCTGGAACCGGCTGCTGCGGCTGCCGCCGGCATTCTTCCGCCGGCACTCGACCGGCGACCTCGCCGACCGCGCCAACGGCATCTCCGAGATCCGCCGCGTCATCGCCGGCGCCACCACCACGTCGCTGCTGGCCGGCGTGTTCTCGGTGCTGAACGGCGCGCTGCTGTTCTTCTACGACGCCAGGCTGGCGCTGCTGGCCTTCGCCTTCACCGGCCTGGTGGTGATGGTGGAAGCCGGGCTGTTCGTGCTGGAGCTGCCGTACCAGCGCCGCGCGATCGATGCGAACGGCAAGGTGGAGGCGGCGACCTTCGAGACCCTGTCCGCCATGTCCAAGCTGCGCGCCGCCGCCTCGGAGCCGCGTGCCTTCGCGCGCTGGAGCGCCCTCTTCGCCGAGACCGCACGGCTTCGTCGCTCCGCCGCCTCCGTCAACGTGGTGCGCGAGGTCGTCGGCGGTGTCGTGCCGCTGTTCGGCACCGCGTTGATCTGGACCGGCGCGATGGGAACGCTGGGCGCCGCGGCGGACGGCAAGCCGGCGATGGATCTCGGTTCCTTCGTGGCCTTCCAGGCGGCCTTCGGCGCCCTCCTCGGCGGGGTGATCGGGATGGTGAAGGCGGGCGAGGCGCTGGTCGGCGTTGCGCCGATCTGGGAGCGGCTGCAGCCTATCCTGGATGCGGAGCAGGAAACCGGCCTGGGAAGGCAGCCCGTCGGCGCGCTGCAGGGCGCGCTGACCGTTTCCAATGTCAGCTTCTCCTATGCGGAGGATGCCGCCCCGGCGCTCACCGATGTCAGCCTCTCCGTGTCACCGGGAGAATATGTCGCGCTCGTCGGCCCTTCCGGCTCCGGCAAGTCCACCCTGGTCCGGCTGCTGCTGGGGCTGGAGCAGCCACAGAGCGGGGCGGTTTATGTGGACGGGATGGATTTGGCCACCCTCGACCTGGCCGCGATGCGGCGGCAGTTCGGCGTGGTGACGCAGGGCGGGCAACTGATCGCCACCTCCATCCTGGAGAACATCCTGGGCGCGGCGCCGCTACCCGAATCGGCCGCCTGGGAAGCCGCGCGGCAGGCGGGGCTGGATGCCGATATCCACCGGATGCCGATGGGGATGCAGACCGTGCTGTCCGAGGGCGGCGGTGGCCTGTCCGGCGGCCAGCGGCAACGGCTGCTGATCG
>DATCMG010000741.1:0-2633 GCA_036563555.1 Roseomonas sp.
GGTCCTGGGTTCAGTCCGAGATGAAGGATCTTCTACCAGACCCGCCCGAGGTGTTCTCCGGAGAGGCCGTCCTCCTCGCGAGCACTGAGGGACAGGCCGAGGGCCTCGGCGGGCCAGGCGGCCCGCCTTACGTCGTGATCCGCAAGTTCGGGAACATCAGCGACCCGGACTTCCGCGAGCAGTTCACGCGCGATGTCTCGATGCCGGCGGTCAGAAACTCGCCCGGCTTCAAGGCATTCTACGCCGCGTGGGGACCCGGGTCGGACCAACGCGGCGCTCCTCAGTTTCTTCGACACCCGTGAGAACGCGGAGAAAGCGTACGAACGGGTCAAGGACCTCGTCCGCGAGAAAGGGGGTTCGGCTATCCCTCCTCCCGACCGCACCGTGGCGGGGACGGCCGTCGTCGTCGCGACGCCAACCTGACATCGCCGCCCAACTTTCATCAGGCTTCATCAGAAACAACGACGCAAACATCGCGGGCCATTTCACGAACGAAGCATGGCCCGCCCCACAACTGCACTTTTCCTCGGCGTCAGTGCATTAGGTCTCGGCTCTCCACCGCGCCATCGCTGCCGCGCTAAACCTGAATCGCCTCGCCGCGTGGCTGGCAGAGCACCCCATCGCACCGACACGCGTGTCCCGCTTCGCCGCCCCCTTCGCGTAAGCCACTTCGCCAACAGTGTCCGGCCGTTGGTGGGTGGTGAACATGTGGCATCAGGTCGCAGACATGCCAACACACCGATCGTGTCGCCATGGGCTTTGCAGCAGAATGCTGTCCCGCTAGTGCTGCGGGGCGGCTCCCCTCATTTCGGGCGAGAAGGGCCGCGAAGGGTGGAACATCGCCGTGTCCGCATTCCTGCGCCTGGGCGCCCTGCCCACGGGCGCCACCGGTGGCGTCGCCATGATGCTGCTCGGCGTGCTGCTCTTCGCCGTCAACGACACGCTCGGCAAATGGCTGGTGGGCGCCTACACGGTCGGGCAGCTACTACTGGTCCGCAGCATCGCCGGGCTCTGCGCCATGGCGCCCTTTATCCGCAAGGCTGGTCCCTACGCCCTCCTCCAGGCGCCACGCCCGGGATTGCAGCTGCTCCGCGTGGTCTTCTCCACGCTGGAGACCTCGCTCTTCTTCTGGGCCCTTACCGAGCTGCCACTGGCGGAGGTCATGACCTATTACATGGCGGGTCCGATCTACGTGACCGCCCTCTCTCCCTTCCTGCTGGACGAGCGGGTTGGCTGGCGCCGCTGGACGGCCGTGGCGGTGGGCTTCGGTGGCGTGGTGCTGGCACTGCATCCGTCGCCCGAGTCCCTCTCCTTTGGCGCGGTCTGCGCCCTGGCGGGCAGCATCAGCTACGCCCTCTTCCTGATCGCCACCCGCAAGCTGGCGGGCACGCCGGGGACGGTGCTGATGACGGTGCAGCTCCTGGCGGCCCTCCTCTTCGGCGGCGCGCTGGTGCTGACACAAGGTTGGACGCCGCCCGGAGCCCTGGATCTCGTGCTGATGCTCTTTCTCGGCATTGGCTCGCTCGGCGGCAATCTTTGTGTGAACCAGTCACTGCGGATAGCACCGGCTTCCGTGGTCGTACCCTATCAGTACACGCTGATCCTCTGGGGCATGCTCTTCGGCTACCTCTTCTTCGGCGAGGTGATCGGCCCACTGACCATGGCCGGGGCTGCCATCATCATCGGTGCTGGCCTCTTCATCTTCCTGCGTGAGCAGCACTTGCGCAGGGATGTCCGCTTCCGAGAAGGTGAGCAACGACATTAGCCGTCTTGGACGGGCACGAATCGGCCGTCACCGAAACTGTCCGTCTGCCGCCGTCCAATAGGCCGCATCCGGTGGCCTGCCCTGGCCAGCGGCCAGGAAAGGGGGGAACCATGCAGCACATGACCCGAGCCCACCTCTCTCGTGCCGCCGATGAGGCGTGCTCTATCTCCGCCGCGTGGGCGGATGCTGGGCCAGGCGGCGCCCTGGTCCTCTTTGACGCTGGCGGACCGCGGGAGACGGCCTTTGGCGGACTCGCCAGTCTGGATTTCGGCCTGCCCTTCACCGCCGCTACACCAGCCCGCTGGGCGTCCATCAGCAAGCAATTCTGCGCCGCAACGGCCCTGCTGGCCGGCTTCGGGCTGGCGGACCGCCTGACCTAACTCGTCCCTGGCCTGCCGCCCACTATCGGCGCTGTCCCGCTGGCACGCGCGATGGACATGACCGGCGCCATCCCGGACCTGATGGAGACGCTCTGGCTTCTGGGCCTGCCCTTCACGACCAGCCTGTCGAGGTCGATCTACTGGACCTCTGCCGCCGGCTCCCCGGCGCGGGGCCCGCCCCGGGGATGGAGATGGCCTATTCCAACACGGGCTGGCGTTTGATCGCCGCCGCCTTCGCCGCCCGGGGCACGGAGACCTATGGCCAAGCACTTCGCCGCCTCCTGCTCAATCCGCTCGGCCTGGGTCCCGTCGCCTTTCCCGACGACGAGGCGACCGTCCTGCCCGGCCTCGCCACGCCCTACTGGCAGGAGGGCGGGAGTTGGCGCCGCGGCCACTACGGGCTGCATTTCTCCCCCTCCGGCGGGCTTGCCGGCACGGCCGAGAATTTGGTCGGCTGGGGCGCCGCCCTGCTCGCCGGGCGCGGTCCT
>DATCMG010000668.1:0-1565 GCA_036563555.1 Roseomonas sp.
GGCCGCGACCCGTCCGCGCCGGCGGTGATCATCGGTTCGCACCTGGACTCGGTCCCGCAAGGTGGGAATTACGACGGTGTGGCCGGTGTGGTCGCCGGGCTCGTCGCCATCTCCGCGCTGAAGCGGCTCGGCCTTGCTCCACTGTGCGACATCATCGTCATGGGCGTGCGTGCGGAGGAGAGCATCTGGTTCCGGGTGTCCTACATCGGCAGTCGCTCGGCACTGGGCACGCTCCCTGCGGGCGCTCTCGAGGCGCGCCGGACCGACACCGGGCGAACCCTGGCCGAGCACATCGCCGACATAGGCGGGGATCCCGCTGCCATCCGCTCCGGGGCCAGGCACCTTGATCCCGCGCGGATCCGGGCTTTCCTCGAACTGCACATCGAGCAGGCGCCGAGCCTGGTCGCAGCGGAACGCCCGGTCGCCATCTGCACCGGCATTCCGGGCAATTTCCGGTTCCCGGAAGCACGCATCACGGGCGTCCAGGGGCATGTCGGGCAGCCGCGCCGGTTCCGTCATGACGCCGCGATGGCCGCCAGCGACTTCGCGGTGGCCCTCGATGCCGTCTGGGAGGAGTACGAGGCAGCCGGAGTGCCCATGGCGTTCACCGCCGGCCAGTTCGGCACTGACCCGGCGCAGCATGGGTTGACCATCGTCCCGGGCCGCTTCGACTTCAGCCTGGACGTGCGCGCTTACGACGAAGCGGTGCTGGAGGAGCTGGAGAGGAGGGTTGCCTTGATCATTGGCCGGATCGAGCAGCGCCGGGGCGTGACTTTCGATTTGGGCCGGCGGACGACGGCCGAGGTGGGGCGCATAGACCCGCAACTGCGGACCGCCCTGGAGCGAGGAGCGGATGAACTCGGCACTCCTTGGATGCCGCTCGGCAGTCCGGCGTCCCACGACGCGGCGGCGTTCGCGTCGGTGGGCGTTCCCACCGCGATGATCTTTGTCCGCAACAGGAACGGCAGCCACAACCCCGACGAGGACATGGAGACCAGTGATTTCCTGGCCGGGACCGCGGTCCTGGCCCACTGGCTCGCATCGAACGCCTGCGTGCAGGAGGAGTCCCGCAGCTGATCTGGCTCTCGTGGTACGAGGTCATCCCGTGACGGACAGTCCCGGGGATGCGCTGCGAATGCACTCGGCTTCCGGCTCGGGTGTTGGACTTAGGAACTGACGCGAGATAACTGCTGCAAGGTGGCTGCTGGTTGAGTGAGATAGTGTAGTTCCACTCGCCGTGGAACGGGTCGCGCGCGATGGCGAGGGCTGCCATTTCCGCATCCGTGACCTTGATGCCCTTGGGATAGCGGTTGGCGTCGAGTTCGCAGCGCACGGTCAGGCCGATCTGAGTGGTGGTGGCGCCGATCAGTTGGACGATGACTTGATGGCTGACCAGCGGCTTGCCACGCCAGTTCTGGGAGATGTAGGCGAAGAGGCGATGCTCGATGCGGTTCCACTTGCTGGTTCCGGGTGGCAGGTGCGCCACGGTGACGGCCAGGCCGGTCTCGTTGGCAAAGCTCTGCAGTTCGCGCTTCCACAGTCGCACGCGGGCGCCGTTGCTGCCG
>DATCMG010000670.1:0-2462 GCA_036563555.1 Roseomonas sp.
GGGCACGGACCCGGCACCTGTCCCCGGCATGGAGGACGGCGCCGAACCTTGTCTCTGCGAATCCTGCCATTGCTGCCAGGCGCGATAAGCCAGCGTCCCGAGCACGGCCATGCCGCCCATCCGGAGCAGCCCGCCGCCGCCATGCCGGCGCCGGCCGCCCAGCAACGATCCCAGCAATCCCCCGGCCGCCGCGGTGCCGATACCGCCCAGCCCGCCGCCGCCGCCGAGCATACCGCCCAGGCCGCCGCCCATGTTGCCGATCGGGCCACCGAAGTTGCCTCCTCCGCCGCGCCGCCCGGCATCGTTGCCCATGCTGCCGATCGGCCCCCCGAAAATCCCCCCGCCCGAGGAACCGCCGCCCAGGCTTCCGATCCCGCCGCCACCCAGCAACCCGCCCAGCACGTCACGCAACGACCCACCGCCACCGCCTCCGCCGAGGCTGCCGATTCCACCCGGCCGCGCGCCGCTGGAGCGCCCTTGCCCGCCGAGGAACCCGTCCAGAATGCTTCTCGTGTCGACCATATGCGTATCTCCCGATCAGACCGGCACAACGCTGGCCGACCGGCTTCGATGCGCCGCAACCGAGGCACCCCTGGCCGAACCGCTCAGGCCGGCGTGGCCATTGCCGCCGCCGCCCCGCCGGAGCCCGGTTCCCGCTCCTCCTGCCACAGCCCGGCCTCCGCCCGCCGCAGCAGGGCGGCGAAATCCTCCGCTCCATCCGGACCTGCCGCGACCCCGACCCGGACCAGCCAGCCCGGCCCGGGCACCCGCTCCTCCCGGAGCACCATCTGGTGCAGGCGGCTCCTCAGCCACTCGGCCAGGGCCTGCGCCGCCTCGGCCGGCATCCCATCCAGCAGCAGCACGAAGCGCAGGGGACCATGGCGGAACACCAGGTCGTCGGCGCGCAGCATGCGCGCCAGGGCCTCCGCCACCTCCCTCATCGGCACCGCGGCGCCCCCCGGCGCCCGCGCCACCTCCAGCATCATCAGCCCGAGCGGCCGGCCATTCGCCTGTGCCCGCCGAAGCCTCTCGGCCCCGAGCGCCGCCAGATGCCGCGACGCCAGGGCCCCCGTCGCGGCGTCACGCCCCGCTTCGCGCAGCAGCGCCGCCTGCCGGTGCCGGTAGGTCAGGAGGTCGAACAAATCCGCCAGCCGCCGCCGCTCCCCTGCGCCGCCCTGCGCCTCGAAGAAGCGCAGATAGGCCCCGAGCATCAGCCCGAAGACCAGCGCCGCGCCCATCTTCGCCGCCCATCCCCCGAACAGCGCCGCCAGCGGCACCCCGGTCATGGGCCGCAGCACCGCGAAGAAGGAGAGTTGGTCGAAGCTCAGCACCACCGCCGTGCAGAAGATGATCCGCGCCGTGATGTGCCGCCCGAACCACCTCCCGGCCCGCTCATAGAGGAGGACGAGCATGATGCTGTCCACGAAGAGCAGCAGCGTGCCCCAGACCATCAGCACGCCGATCTGGTCGATGAAGCCGATATCCGGCCGCGTGGTGCCCAGCGCCACCGGCTCGTGGAAGCGAAGCAGGAGGCACATCGCGACGATCAGCATGTTGCCGATCAGCAGCCCATAGACCGGCTGCCGCACCGCCTCCGCATCCTCCTTGATGTAGAGCAGCAGCACCATCGCGAGCTTGCCGGAGAACAGCACCGTCGATCCCGGCGAGATCAGCCCGAAGGGCAGTTCGATGAAGAAGACCGCCGCCAGATAGGTCTCGAGGAAATGCATCACCCCGAGCGCGCAGACGAAAACCCCGATCCCGAGCGACCCCCGCGCCCGGAAGATCGCCACCATCGTCCCGAAATACAGGGCCGCCTGCAGCAGCAGCAGCATCACGCCGTTCACGCCCAATCCCCCGCACGGAAACCCGGCCGGGCGAAGGTCCATCGCGGCCAGCACGACGCCCATCCCGGCAAGCGGAGCATGCTTACCGCGCGGGAAGGCTCAACCAAAGGTTGCCTTCAAATTCTGCGCCTCTACCCCGCCCCGAAGGGCCATCCGCCGAGCCATCGCACCCCATCGAGATCCGGCACCCCGGCCGCGAGCATCGCCAGCCGGTCGAAGCCCATGGCGATCCCGGCGGTCGGCGGCATTCCCTGGCGCAACGCGGCCAGGAAGTCCTCGTCCACCCCCCAACCCGGCCCGTAAAGCGCCTCCCGCTCCGCCACGTCCCGCGCGAAGCGGACCGCCTGCTCCGCCGGGTCGCAAAGCTCGTCGAAGGCGTTGCCCAGTTCCAGCCCGGCCGCGAAGACCTCGAAGCGCAGCGCCGCGCGGGGATCGGCCGGATCGCGCCGCGCCAGCGCCGCCTGGGGGGCTGGCCAATGCGTCAGGAAGGTCGCGCGATCCCGCCCGAGGCACGGCTCCACATGCTCCAGCATCAGGTGGAAGAACAGGTCCTCCCAGCCCAGCCCATCCGGCACCCCGAGGCCCGCCGCCCGCGCCGATGCGGCCAGCGCGGCC
>DATCMG010000671.1:0-1540 GCA_036563555.1 Roseomonas sp.
CGGCACAAAGGGCACCTGGTATGCCCATGCCAGCGTCGGCTGCCTGCATGTCCGCCCCGTGCTGAACATGAAGGACGGCGGGGATGTCCGCCGGATGCGCGAGATCGCCGAGGAGTGCTTCGCGCTCGTTCGCGAATACAAGGGCAGCCATTCCGGCGAGCATGGCGACGGCATCGTCCGCTCCGAGTTCCACGAGGAGATGTATGGTCCGCGCATCGTCCGCGCCTTCGAGGCGGTGAAGGACGCCTTCGATCCGGCGGGGCTGATGAATCCTGGCCGTGTCGTGCGCGCGCCGCGAATGGATGACCGCAGCCTCTTTCGCTACCCGCCTGAATATACGGCAGATGCCAGCGTTACGCCGGTGCTGGACTGGTCGGCATGGCCGGGGCCGCAAGGCGGTTTCCTCGGTGCCGTGGAAATGTGCAACAACAACGGCACCTGCCGTAAGTTCGACGCCAATGTGATGTGCCCGAGCTTCCGCGCGACGCGGAACGAGCGGGACCTGACGCGCGGCCGTGCCAACACGCTCCGCCTCGCCCTCACCGGCCAGCTCGGCCCCGATGCCCTCGCCTCGGATGAAGTGGCGGAGGCCTTGTCACTCTGTGTCTCGTGCAAGGGCTGCCGCCGTGAATGTCCGACTGGCGTGGACATGGCGAAGATGAAGATCGAGGCGCAATACGCCCGCGCGCAGAAGCACGGCGTCTCAGCCAAGGACCGGCTCATCGCCACCATGCCGCGCTGGGCACCGATAGCCTCCCGCCTGCCAGTGCTTGCCAATGCGCGGGAATGGGCGCCAGGCGCGCGGGCCATTGGGGAGCGCGTCCTGGGCTTCTCGAAGGAACGCCCCCTGCCCCGCTTCGCCGCGAAACCCTTCCGCGATACGGAGGATGACGCCCCAGGCCGGCATGGCGATATCATCCTGCTGGCCGACACCTTCAACCGCTATTTCGAGCCGGAAAACCTCCACGCAGCCCGCCGCGTGCTGCGCGCCGCCGGCTACCGCGCCGTGGCGCCCCGTGCGACCGACAGCGCGCGCCCGCTCTGCTGCGGCCGCACCTATCTCGCCGCGGGAATGGTGGATGAGGCGCGGGCCGAGGCGCGGCGGACGATGGGTGCGCTCTCCGGCTCCGACCTGCCGGTCATCGGCCTGGAGCCCTCCTGCCTTCTCACCCTGCGCGACGAGTTCAAGTCGCTGCTTCCCGGCGAGGCGGCCGACCGCCTCTCTGACCGCGCCGTGCTGCTGTCGGAGTTCCTGGTGCGGGAGAAGGCGGAGCTTCCGCTGAAGGGGGTCGCCCCGGCCGCCCACATCCACGGCCATTGCCATCAGAAGGCCTTCGGCGCCTTCCCGGCCGCCGTAAAGGCCCTGCGTGCCGTGCCAGGGCTGGAGGTGAAGCCGATCACCTCATCCTGCTGCGGCATGGCCGGCGCCTTTGGCTATGATGCGCACCGCGTGGAGGCGTCCAAGGCCATGGGCGAACTCTCCCTCGCCCCGGCGGTGCGCGCCGCGCCGGGGGAGGATCTGATCGTGGCGGATGGCACC
>DATCMG010000689.1:0-8953 GCA_036563555.1 Roseomonas sp.
AGGATGGCGGCGTCGCTCGATGCCGGCACGGCGGTGGGGCGACGGGTGGCGAGGGCGGCTTCCATGATCGGCTCCTGCTCAGTGCAGCGCATTGGGGGTCATGCAGCCGCGCAGCGCGTCCAGCAGCGCATCGCGGTCGAATTTCGGCACATGCCGGTCGAAGCCCGCCTCGCGGCTCCGCCGGACGGCCGCCTCGTCGGCATGGGAGGTCAGCGCGACCAGCGGCGTGTCCTGCCAGGCCCCGCCATCGCGCACGGCCCGCGCCAGGCCCAGCCCGTCCAGCTCCGGCATTTCGATGTCGGATATGACGGCATCGAAGACCTCACCCGCCTCGCGCAGCTTCAGCGCCTGTGTCCCGGTGCCGGCCGCCACCACATCGAAGCCGGCGGCGCCGAGCGCGGGCACCAGCATGTTGCGGAAGAAGGCACTGTCCTCCACCACCAGGAGCCGCTTGCGGCGTGCATCGGCGGGGCGCTGCGGGCCGAACCAGTCCTCGCCCGCCTGGCGCAGCCACCAGGCGCAATCCACCACCTCCGTCGCACGCCCGGAGATCACCGCCGTGCCGAGATAGCCCGGCCGCTCCTGCCCGCTCTCGATCTTCAGCACCTCCTCGACCACGTCGAGGATTTCGTCCACCGCGAGCCCCATCGCCCGCCCGCCATCGTTGAAGACGAGCACGGCCTGCCGCCCGCCCGGCGCCGGCAGCACCCAACCCTCGCCCATCGGCACGAGCGGCATCAGCGAGCCGCGATATTGCACGACGGGCTGCCCATGCGACATTTCGATGCGCTCGGCCGGCAGGTCCTCCAGCCGCGCGACCAGGCCCAGCGGCACCGCGCGCGGCGCGCCCTCCCCGGCCCGGAACAGCAGCAGCGACATCCGCTCGGAGGAGGAAGCGCTCGCGACCGAGGCTCCGCGACGCTCCTCCTGCACGCCCTCGGCGCCCACGCCGGTGGCCCGCGCGATCCCGTTCGGATCCAGGATCATGATGACGGATCCGTCGCCCAGGATCGTGTTGCCGCTGAACATCGTCACATGGCGCAGGATCGGCGCCACCGGCTTCACCACGATCTCCTCCGTGTCGAAGACGCGATCCACGATGATGCCGAACAGGTTCTGCCCGACCTGCGTCACGACGACGAAGCCGCCGCGCTCCGAATCCGGCGCTCCGTCAAGCCGCAGCAGGCGCGAGAGTGAGACCAGCGGCAGAAGACGGTCGCGCAGCCGCAGCACCGGCGCATCCTTGATATGCGTCACGCCATCGCCTGCACGCACCAGCTCCACCACGCCGATCTGAGGAATGGCAAAGCGCTCGCCGCCCGCCTCCACGATCAGCGCGGAGACGATGGCGAGTGTCAGCGGAATTTTAATGAGGAACGTCGTCCCGCGTCCCTCGCGCGAACGCAGATCGATCGTGCCGCCGATCTTCTCGACATTCGTGCGCACGACATCCATGCCGACGCCGCGCCCGGATACGGAGGTGACGGCGGCGGCGGTGGAGAAGCCAGCGCGGAAGATGAAGCGCTGGATGTCGCGCTCCCCCATCCCCGCCAGTTCCTGCTCGGTCGCAAGCCCCTGGGAAAGAACCTTGGCGCGGATCTTCTCAACAGGCAGGCCGCGCCCGTCATCGCCCACCTCGATGATGATGTGCCCGCCTTCGTGGTAGGCATCGAGGGTAATCCGCCCGGCCTCCGGCTTGCCCGCCTCGCGCCGCTCCGCCGGACCTTCCAGCCCGTGGTCGCCGGAGTTGCGCACCATATGGGTCAGCGGGTCGCGGATCATCTCCAGCACCTGACGGTCCAGCTCCGTCTCGGCACCACGCATCTCCAGCTCGATTTTCTTGCCGAGTTCGCGCGACAGGTCGCGCACCAGGCGCGGCAGCCCCTTCCAGGCATTGCCGATCGGCTGCATGCGCGTCTTCATCACGCCTTCCTGCAGCTCCGAAGTGATGTGGGACAGCCGCTGCAGCGGGCCGGTCAGCGCGCTGTCTTCCCGCGCGCGGGAGAGCTGCAGGAGCTGGTTGCGCGTCAGCACCAGCTCGCTGACCAGCGTCATCAGGCTTTCCAGCACGTCCACGTTCACACGCAACGTCTGGGCCACGGCAACCGCCTCCCCGGCCGGCGCGGCGGGGTCTGCGGGCGCGGGCGACGGGGCGGCGCGCTTCAACGCGGCGGGCGCCGGCGCCACTGTTTCAGGCTGGACCGGGACTTCCGGCACCACCTCGGCTGCAGGTGCAGCATCCTCCGCCATCGCCTTCCCGGCGAAGACTGCGTCGAGTTCGGCGATGATAGCGGAATCGTCGCCGGCCGGCTCGGCGCCGGAGGCTTCCAGCCCGGCCATGATCTCCCGCACCCGGTCCACCACCCGCAGGATCAGCGACACGCCACCCGAGGTGACGGGCAGCGTGCCGTCGCGGTAGCGGCCAAGCACGTTCTCCCCGGCATGGGCCACCTTCTCGAGCCGCGAGAGGCCGAGGAAGCCGCAGGTTCCCTTGATGGTGTGGATCAGGCGGAAAATCTCGCCGATCGTCCGCGGATCATCCGGATGGCGCTCCAGGCGGAGCAGGGCGGCATCCAGCCCGGCCAATCCCTCGCCCGTCTCGGTCAGGAAATCGGCGATCAAGTCGTCCATCGGAACCCCGCGATCGGTATGCGGGGGCGAGAATCGCCGAGGGACACGAAGATTCCGTAAAGCCGCCCCGCCCGGCGGCGCCCCCGATCAGCCGCGGGCGGAGAGCAATCCCGACTGGGGCATCAGGGTCAGCGGCGCGATCCCGGCCCCACCGCCCATTGCCAGCGACAATTCCATCCCGGCCAGCTCCGCCAGATGCAGCAGTAGCGGCGCCAGCACGTCGCGCGGACCTGGAACCGGCTCGCCCGCCAAGGTAGCGGTCAGCCCGGCTGGCCAGGCAGCATTCCGTCCTTCCGGCCAGATCGCCAGCCCCGCCGCCTCCCCGGCCAGGTGGACGGTGCCGCCGCGCGGCAGCGCCTCGCTACCCAGCATCGCGGCGGCCAGTGCCGCCTGGGCCAGCGGCGCCGGAAGGGCGGACTCGGGCAGCCCCGACAGATCGACCACCACGCGGCCATTCGCGAGAACGCCATCGAGCAGCTCCGCCAGCCCCTGGCGCCCAAGCGGCCCGGTGCCCGCCCCTGCCGCGGCGCGCCACAGCCGCAGGCGGCGCCGCATCGCCTCCGCGCCCTCCCGCGCCACCGACAGCGCCTCACCCGGTGCCGCTTCGGCGAGGTCCAGTGCGCCGGACAGGGCGCCGAGCGGCCCGCCGAGGTCATGGCAGATGCGCGCGCAAACGTCCTGCGACAGGGAAACGACGTCCATTCGGGCGCTCCTGAAAGGGGGGGGTGCCGCTTGTGCCCCAGCCCTGCTTGATGGCTAGTAAAGCTTCGCGGCAAGGGGAAGCCGCTCCGGGCGGCATCGCCGGAACAAGGGGAGCGGCCAAATCAAATGCCGGACAGTATTTTCGAGCCGGGGCAGCTCGTGCGCCAGCCCGCACGGCCCGATTGGGGCGTGGGCCAAGTCCAGTCCGTGGTGGGCGACCGCGTGACCGTGAATTTTGAAAACGCCGGCAAGCTCCTGATCAACACGGCCCATACGGCGCTCGACATCGTGTCGGATTCCACGCCGTGACCGCGCTCGCCGATGCGGTCCTGAACCTTCCCTTCCTCCTCGCCGTCCTTGCTACGGGGGTGGCCGGAATGATGCGCGGCTATTCTGGCTTCGGCACGGCCATCCTGCTGGCGCCGGTCTTCTCCACCCTCTGGGGGCCGCGCGCCGGGGTGCCGGTGGTCCTGTTGATGGAGCTGCTCGTCTCCGCCCAGCTCCTCCCCCGCGCGATCGGGGAGGCGGATCGCCGGATGGTCCTTCCCATCGGGGTCGCGGCCGTGCTCGCCATGCCCATCGGCTCCCTCGTGCTGCTCCAGGCGGATGGGGTGTTGCTGCGCCGGGTGATCGGCGGGCTGGTGCTTCTTTTCGGGCTCATCCTCCTTTCGCCCTGGCGCTACCACGGGGTGCGCCCGCTCGGGCTCAACCTGGCGGTGGGGGGCATCAGCGGCCTGCTCAAGGGTGCCACGGGCATGTCCGGCCCGCCGGTCATCCTCTATTTCCTCTCGGGGCCCGAGGAGGCGCGGCGGCACCGCGCGAACTTTATCCTCTTCTTCGGGGTGATCGGCGTGGCCTCGATCATCCCGCCGATCCTCGGCGGGATCGTCGACGCCCCCGCCCTGCTCCGCTCCGCCGCCCTGCTGCCGGTGCTGCTCCTCTGTGTCCGGGCCGGATCGCGGCTGTTCCATGTGATCCCGCCCGCCTGGTATCGGCGATTCGCCTTCGGGGCCCTGGTCGCGGCGGGGGGCATCGCACTGCTGGGATAAGGGCCCATCTTGCGCAAGGAGGGGTCCGCCGCCCAAATCCCCTTTCTGTTCCAGGAGTGCCCCCCACCATGCTCGATCCGTTCGGCCGGCGGATCTCCTATCTCCGCGTTTCGGTGACGGATCGCTGCGACCTCCGTTGCGTCTATTGCATGGCGGAGGACATGACCTTCCTGCCGAAGAAGGAGCTCCTCACGCTTGAGGAGCTGGAGCGGCTCTGCGGCGCCTTCATTGATCTCGGCGTGGACCGGATCCGCCTGACGGGCGGGGAGCCACTGGTGCGGCGCGGCGTGCTGCAGCTTTTCCAGGGTCTCGGCCGCCGCATCGGGGATGGTGGGCTGCGGGAGCTGACGGTGACCACCAACGGCACCCAGCTGACCAAGATGGCCGAGGACCTGTATGCGGCCGGTGTCCGGCGGATCAACGTCTCCATGGACACGCTGGACCCCGAGACCTTCACGGCCGTCACCCGCTGGGGGAAGCTCGATCAGACGCTGGACGGCATCTTCGCCGCCAAGGCCGCCGGGCTTGCCGTGAAAATCAACGCCGTCGCCCTGAAGGGCGTGAACGAACACGAATATGACCGCATGATCGCCTGGTGTGGGGAGCACGGCTTCGACCTGACGCTGATCGAAACCATGCCCATGGGCGATATCAGTGGCGACCGGACCGACCAGTACCTGCCCCTTTCCACGGTTCGCCGCCGTCTCGCGGAGCGCTGGACCCTGTTGCCGAGCACCCACCAGACCGGCGGCCCCGCCCGCTACGAGACGGTGCAGGAAACCGGGCGCCGCATCGGCTTCATCACGCCGATGACCCATAATTTCTGCGAATCCTGCAACCGCGTGCGCCTGACCTGCACCGGCACGCTCTATATGTGCCTGGGCCAGGAGGACGCGGCGGACCTCCGCGCCCCGCTCCGCGACCCCTCAATGGACGATGCGGGCTTGCAGGACGCGATCCTCTCGGCCATTGCGCGCAAGCCGAAGGGCCATGATTTCGTCATCGGGCGGGAGCAGCGTCCCTCGGTCGGCCGGCACATGAGCGTGACGGGCGGTTAGGGGCTGAGAGGGAAGGCACAGCGTGCTGGATTCGGAATTCGTCTCGCGGCTTGCCATCCCGGGCCTGCCGGAATGGAGCGGCTTGGTTGTCCTGCTGCTCGGCCTGCTCTTCCTGGCCGCCTTCCTGATGATGCCCTTCAGCGTCTTCGGCCTGAAGTCGCGGCTCGATGCCATCGAGGCCCAGCTCGACGATGTGCAGCAGGAAATCCGCAGCCTTGCCCTGCGCCTGCCCGAGCCTGCCATCCGTCGCCGCGCCGCCGCAGTGGAGGACACCTATGACGAGCCCTCCACCCTCGTCCGGCAGGAACCCGGCTTTCGCGAGGACCGGGCGCCGCGCATGACGCCCCCCATCCCGCCGCCCCCAACCTGGCCCGAGGGTGGGCGCGATCCGCGCGATGCGGGGCGCCGCATGGAACCCCGCCTGGGCGGCCCGCGCCGCTGAACTAACCGGGATGAGCAGCCGCCCAGCGGCCCTCCTGCGTGCGCCCGCCATAGCCATAGGCATGCCCATCGGCGGCATGCACCAGCACGTAGCTTTCCTCGTGCAATGGCCCGATGAACGCCTGCATCTCCGCGAAGCAGTCCCGCACGAAAGCTGCCGTCTCCGCCTTGGTGTTGGTGCCGGCGGTGATCTTGATGTCGAGCCAGAAGGCGGAGAGCCCCACCTCCGCAAGGCTCCGTCCCGCCACGAACCACCCCTCCGGGTCCGCTTCCTCCACAAGCACGGCGGTCACGCCCGGGTCCTTCCCCAGCCGTTCCGCCGCGAGCCGTGAGGCAAGGGCTGCGAGCGCCGGGCGCATCCCGGGCCGCTCGTCGGGGGTGGCGTAACGCAGCATGATCATCGGCATGGCCTGTTCCTTTCCGAAACGGCCTTCAATCTGCGCCTGCCTCGATCATTGCAGAATTCCATGACCCGATGGTTTTATCATAATGTTCCACGATCATGCTCGATCTGGAATCCGTCCGCCTCTTCGTCCTGGCCGTGGAGTTTGGGAACCTCACCCGCGCCGCCGAGGCGGCCGGCACCGTCCAGCCCGCCGTCAGCCAACGCCTGAAGGGGCTGGAGGCCCGGCTTGGACGGCGCCTGCTCGACCGCTCCCCGCGCTTCGTCCGCCCCACGGCGGAGGGCGCTGCCTTCCTGCCCCAGGCCCGCGCGCTCCTCGCCGCGCATGACGCGGCGCTTCGCCCGCCGGATGCGCCGGCGCTTCGCGTGGCGATCGGCCTGAGCGACCATGCTGTCGGCCTCGGTCTTCCTGCCCTGCTGTCCCGTCTCCGCGCCGCCTTGCCGGCCCATGCGGCGCTGGAGGTGCATAGCGGGGCTTCAATCCCGCTTCGGGAGGCCTTTGACGACGGCATGCTGGACGCCGTGATCCTCCGCCGCGAGGCCGGCGGCGCGGAGGGCGAGGTGCTCGGCCAGGACCCGCTGGGCTGGCGCGGGGCGGAAGACTTCACCTTGCTGCCCGGCGCCCCGGTGCCCCTCGCCCTGCTCGCCCCTCCCTGTGGCGTGCGCGCTGCCGCCGAACGGGTCCTGGAGACGGCCGGCCGCCCCTGGCGGGAGGCCTATCGCGGCGGAAGCTGCGCGACCCTGCTGGCGGGCGCGCGGGCTGGGCTGGGCCTCGCGCCCATGGGCCGGATCAGCGCCGGCGGCACGCCGGATCTCGGCCCTGCCTTCGGCCTGCCGCGGCTGCCGCCCTCCGAGATCGTGCTGCTCGGCCGCGCCGCCTCGCCCGAAGCCGGCGCGGCACTGCGCGCGCTGGCCTCGGGAATTCGCGCCGTGCTCAGCCCGGAAGGATTTCCTGCAGCCGCTCCGCGGGGCGGCAGAGCCGCACCCCGGCCGGGGTGAAGACGAAAGGCCGCTCGATCAGCGCGGGGTCCGCGACCATCGCATCGAGCAGCGCCGCATCGTCCAGCGCGGGGTCCGCCAGCAGCGCCGCCCCCTCCTTCCGCCGTATTGCCAGGCGGGGCGTCAGGCCGGCGGTGGTGATCGCCTCGGCGAGTGCCGCACGGCTTGGCGGGGTTTTCCTGTATTCCACCACCTCGGGCTCAATCCCGGCTGCGCGGATGGCCTCCAGCACGCGGCGTGAGGTGCCGCAGGCCGGGTGGTGCCAGATGGTGGCGCCCGTCATCACCCCACCTCGATTTTCGCGCTGCGGACGATCTCCGCCATCTCCTTGCGCTGGGCCGCGACATAGGCGGCGAAGGTGGCCGGATCCGTTCCCACCGGGATCGCCCCCAGCGCATCCAGACGCTGCTTCACCGTCTCGTCGGCCAGCGCCACCTTCGCGGCATCATACAGCTTCGCGATCACCGGCTCCGGCGTGCGGGCCGGCGCATAGAGCCCGTTCCACTCGTTCAGCTCGTAACCGGGGAAGCCCTGCTCCGCGATGGTCGGCACCTCGGGCAGCGGCGGGAGGCGCTGCGCCGTGGTCACGCCGAGCGCGCGTAGCTTCCCATCCCGCACCAGCTGCAGGGAGGAGGACACAGTGCCGAACACGAAGACCGTGCTGCCGCTCATCATGTCCTGCAGCGCCGCCGTGCCGCCGCGATAGGGCACGTGCTGAATATCGAGCCCCGCCCGTTGCAGGAACAGGGCCGCGGCCAGATGCGCCGCCGTCGCATTGCCCGAGGAGCCGTAGGAGAGGTCTCGCTGGTCCTTCGCCCAGGCGATGAATTCGGGAAGCGTGCGCGCCGGCACCTTGGCCGGGTCCACCACCAGAAGCTGCGGCAGCACCACGACCTGGCTGATCGGGGCGAAGGCGTGGGCGTAATCGAAAGGCAGCCCCTTCAGCACGAAGGGGTTCACCACATGGGCCAGCGCATCGACCATGATGGTGTGCCCATCCGGCTGCGACCGCGCCAGTTCCCCCGCGCCGAGGCTTCCGCCAGCCCCCGGCCGGTTCTCCACCACCACCGGCTGCCCCAGCACCGCCCCCATGGGCCCGGCCAGCAGCCGGGCCGTCGTGTCCACCCCACCACCGGGCGTGTAGGGCGCAAGGAAGCGGATCGGCCGGTTCGGGTAGGCCGGTTGCGCCAGGGCTGGCCGCGCGCGGAGCGCCGGCAGGGCGAGCAGGGCCGCCCCCAGGGCGCGTCGGGTGGTGTTGGGCATGGGAATCCTCCTGGATCGGGGTTCTACCGTGTTCCGAGACTGGGCGCGCCCGGTTAACGCCCCGCATGCATGGCTCGGCCATCGAAGCATCGCGCGCCATGCCCTATCCTGCGCCCATGCCGCCCCGCCGCCCCGCTGCCCAGGACTTGTTCGGGGATGCCGCCCCGCCCGCCGAGGAGGCGCTCGCCCCCACCGGTCCGCGCCCCCTGGCGGACCGCCTGCGCCCGCGCGACCTCTCGGAGGTCATGGGGCAGGACCACCTGCTCGGCCCCGATGCGCCGCTGCGCCGGATGCTCGATCGCGGCGCCCTGGCCTCTCTCATCCTCTGGGGACCGCCCGGGGTGGGAAAGACCACCATCGCCCGCCTGCTGGCCGAGGAAGCCAATCTTCGCTTCGCCGCCCTCTCC
>DATCMG010000702.1:0-4316 GCA_036563555.1 Roseomonas sp.
GCATCCGCCTGCTGAAGCGCCGCCGGCGCCTGCCGCTCGCGCGGGCTGGAGAGGAGGTAGGCAACGGCGCCCACCAGCACGACCAGCGCTGCCGCGATCGGCAGGATGGCCGGCTCGAAGCGCCGCACGCGCGAATTCAGGCTCGCGGGCGGCGGCGGCGTGGCCGGCGCATCGGCCGTGGAGAGGGAGGAAGCGGACCTCGCGCCCGCCGCACCGTCAGCAGCGCGCGCGGCAGAGGATGGGGAAGAGCTCGCCGTCGCGCCGGCCCCGGCCGTGCCGGTGGCGGCGGCCGGTGTCGCGGCGGGGGTCACCCCCCGGGGCGACATCCCGGCCGTCGAAGGCATGGGCGTGGTCTGGGCCGTCACGTCCTTCGCCGCCGGGCTTCCGGCTCCGCCGGTCTTGTTTCCCGTCTCCGGGGCAGGGCGGCCCTTGGCGCGCGACCCGTTCGGGGGCGTCTTCGGCGTGTCGCTCATGGGATCGGGGTTCATCCTTCTGGTCGGGCGTGAAGGGCCAACGAGGGAATGGGGCCGAGCAGGTCCAGCAACGCGTCCTGATCCGGTCGCGGCGCCACGTCCAGCCCCCCCCAGGGAAGCCCCGACAGGGCGCGGGCCACGCGGCCGCTCAACGCCAGGGCGCGGATGGCAGTTGCCGCGCCGCAAAGCCCTGCCCCCCGCAGAAGCGCGAGGGCCGCGTGCGCGCTTCGCGGGGAAAAGAACAGGGCGGCGCGAACAAGGCCCGCCGCCAGCGTGTCTCGCGCCTCCGGAGGCAGGGTGGTTGCCTCGGTCGCTTCATAGGCGTCCCGCCGGATCACGGCGAAGCCCCGGGCCGTCAGGTCGGCGGCCAGCTCATCGCCATAGCCCAGCCCGGCAGCCAGCAGCACAGGCCCGCCCGAGGGGTCCAACCGGGCGCCGGCCAGGGCCGCGAGCGCCACCGCATCGCCCCCGGCCGCGACCACATCCGAATACCCCGCCGCCCGCGCGGCCGCCGCCGTCCCCTCTCCCACCGCCAGCACGGGGAGGTTCCGGGGATAGGCTGCGCTCAGGGATGGAATGGCGGCCGCGCTCGGCAGCAGCACGGCGCGCGCCTCGGGCGCCGGCGCCATGGACCGCGGAGAGAGCACCAATGCCGGCGCCAGGACCGGCCGCCAACCCAGCGCCGCCACCCGCGCGGCCGTGAATGCGGCCCCTGGCTCCGGCCGGGTGATCAGGCAGGCGGGGCGCCCAGCATCCGGGTCAGGCCCCGGATCAGCCCCCGGATCAGCCAAAGATATCGGCCGGGCTGTCCGCGCGCAGGCTCCGGCCCAGCTCCGCGCCAATGGCCTGCGCGTCGGCCACCGCCCCGTGCAGGCTGCGCTTCAGCAGGAAGGACCCGTCCGGCCGCGCCACCAGCCCGGTCAGATGCAAGCGCCCGTCAGGCAGCAGCCGCGCATGGCCGCCGATCGGCGTGCGGCAGGACCCGTCCAGCGCCGCCAGCAGCGCCCGCTCCGCGCGGGAGACGGCGCGCGCCTCGTGATCCTCGATGCCGCCCAGCAGCTCGTGCAGTTCAGTGTCCTCGGCACGCACGGTCACGCCGATGATCCCCTGGCCCGCCGCCGGCACCATCGCCTCGGGGTCCAGGATCACCATGCCCTCGGGCCGCAGGTCCATGCGCTTCAGCCCAGCCAGCGCCAGCATCGTGGCATCGGCCTCTCCCTCGGCCAGCTTGCGGAGCCGCGTCTGCACATTGCCGCGAATCATCCCGACCTGCAGGTCCGGGCGGGCATGGAGCAGCTGCGCCTGGCGCCGCAGGCTGGCCGTGCCAAGCCGCACGCCAGCCGGGATGCTGCCGATCGGGTCCGCCGGATCCAGCGCCGCGATGCCTGGGCCAGGGATCAGCACGTCCCGGCTGTCCTCCCGCTTCAGGGTGCAGGCCAGCACCACCCCGGGCGGCATCTCCGTCTCCAGGTCCTTCAGGCTGTGCACGGCGAAATCGATCCGCCCGTCCAGCAGCGCCTCGTGGATCTCCTTGGCGAACAGGCCCTTGCCGCCGACATCCGCCAGCCGCTTGTCCTGGATCCTGTCGCCCGAGGTCTGGATCACATGCTCCTCGAAGGCCTTGGCATTCCGCAGCACCGGGCAGAAATGCAGCACCATGTCGAGGAAGCAGCGCGTCTGCCACAAGGCAAGCGGCGAGCCGCGGGTTCCCACGCGAAGCGGGAGCGAGCGTATATGCGGCCGCACCCGCGCGGTTCCGGCGGGGGCGCCACCGGCCATGGCTCCATGGGGGGCGGGGTGGGCAGACGACATGGCGGCGTCTTAGAACCGCGCCGCAAATACTGAAAGGCATGATGGATGGACCTCGGCGGTCCCGTCCTGGGCATCGAGAGCAGCTGCGACGAGACGGCGGCCGCCATCCTGGCGCCCGATGGCGCCATCCTGGCCGAATCCGTCTTCAGCCAGACCGAGGACCACGCCCGCTTCGGCGGCGTGGTGCCGGAACTGGCCGCGCGCGCCCACCTGTCCCACCTGCCCGGCCTCGTGGCCGGGGTGATGGCGCGCGCGGGCATATCGGCGCGCGACCTCGGCGGCGTCGCCGCCACCTCCGGGCCCGGCCTGATCGGCGGGCTGATCGTCGGCGCCAGCTACGGAAAGGGCATGGCCATGGCCAATGCCCTGCCCTTCGTGGCGGTGAACCACCTTGAGGCCCACGCCCTCACCCCGCGCCTGCCTGGGCTCCTGCCGGGGGGCGCCGCCTTCCCCTACCTCCTCCTCCTCCTCTCCGGCGGCCATTGCCAATGCGTGGCCGTGGAGGGTCTGGGCCGCTACCGCCGCCTCGGTACCACGCTGGACGATGCGGTGGGCGAGGCTTTCGACAAGGCCGCCAAGCTGCTCGGCCTCCCCTGGCCCGGCGGCCCGCATCTCGAACGCCTGGCGGCCGGTGGCGAGGCCGCGCGCGTTCCCCTCCCCCGTCCCCTGCTCGGTCGCGCGGGCTGCGACTTCTCCTTTTCCGGCCTCAAAACCGCCGTGGCGCAAGCGGTGGCCAAGGGGAACGCCGCCCCCGCCGATATCGCGGCCGCCTTCCAGGCCTCCGTCGCCGCCGTGGTGGCGGACCGCGCCCGCCATGCCCTGGCCATGGCGCCGGACTCGACCGCCCTTGTCGTCTCCGGCGGCGTTGCCGCCAACTCGGCCGTCCGCGCCGCCCTCGCCGGCGTGGCGGACGCTGCCGGCCTGCCCCTGGTCGCGCCGCCCATCCGGCTCTGCACCGACAATGCGGTGATGGTCGCCTGGGCCGGGATCGAGCGCCTGCGCGCCGGCCTCACCGATCCCTGGAACCACGCCCCCCGCCCGCGCTGGCCGCTGGACGAACTCACACCCGCATGAATTACCGCCACGCCTTCCACGCCGCGAATTTCGCGGATTGCATGAAGCACGCCCTTATCCACGCCCTGGTCGCGGCGCTGGCGCGAAAAGCCACGCCCTTCCGCGTGCTCGACACCCATGCCGGCATCGGCCTCTACGACCTGCAATCCAACGAGGCCCGCCGCACCGGCGAGTGGCGCGACGGCATCGGCCGGCTGGAGACGCTGCAGGACGGCCCCTTGGTGCCCTGGCTGGAGATCGTCCGCTCCTTCCCCCGCGGCACCTATCCCGGCAGCCCCGCCCTGATCCGGGCCATGCTGCGCCCCGGCGACCATCTCGCCCTCTGCGAGCTGCATCCGGAGGATGCCGCCACCCTCCGCACCGCCTTCAAGGGCGATCCCCAGGTCTCGGTCCATCGCCGCGACGCCTATGAGGCCCTGGCCGCCCTCACCCCATTCCCCGAGCGCCGCGGCCTGGTCCTGATGGACCCGCCCTTCGAGGCCGAAGGGGAATTCGAGCGCCTGACTGGGGGCATGGCCGCCCTGTTCCGCCGCTTCCGGCCCGCCATCCAGGCCGCCTGGTACCCGATCAAGCACCGCGCCCCCGTTCGCGCCTTCCATGACGCCCCGGCCGGCTCAGGCCTGCGGGACGTCACCGCCTGCGAGCTGTGGCTGCGCGAGCCGACCGATCCCACGAGGCTGAACGGCTGCGGCCTTGCCATCGTGAACCCGCCCTTCGGCTTCCCGGAAGCCGCCCGCACCCTCCTCGCCACCCTTCAGGATCGCCTTTGCGACCGTGAAATGGGCAGCGGCTGGGCCGTTACGGAGATCGTGCCGGAATGAGTTCGGGGGGGAAGGTCGCGGTGATCGGCGCCGGGGCCTGGGGGACGGCACTGGCGATCCAGGCGATCCGGGCGGGCGCGGAGGCCTCTCTCTGGGCGCGGGATCCGGCACGGGCGCTGGCCATCCGGGCGATCCA
>DATCMG010000704.1:0-9450 GCA_036563555.1 Roseomonas sp.
GGCCGCGCCCCATGGCTGCGCGGCCTTTTCGACATCGGGCGGGAGGGAACGGTGCTCCACCCCGATCTTCTGCGCGCCGCGGCCACGCAGCCCCTGGACGGCGCGGCCCGCTTCGATGAAGAGGGGTTGCGGCACCGCCTCGCGCGGCCGCGCCTGAAGACGCCGAACGAGATTACTGGAGCAACGCCCGGATGAAGCCTCTGCCTCTCGCGCTGCTCCCCGCACTCCTCCTGGGCGCCTGCACGGTCCCGCCCGCGGCCGGTCCGCGTGCCGGCGGTCCGGTCGCCGGCCCGGCCGGGGTCCAGGCCACGCGCTCCGCGGCCAACGTCGCCTGCCGGGCCGAGGCCGAGCGCATCGTCCGCTACCGCGACCGCGGCCAGGTCATGCGGCAGGACGATTACAACGCCCGGGTCGGCACCACCTCCCATCTCGGCCCGCAGGTGATGATGGACCAGATGGCCCAGATTCATGACCGCGACCGGATAGCCGCGGAATGCGTGCGCGGCGCCACCGGCAACGAATCGCCGCGCGCGGCGCCAGGCCCGGCCCCGGGCGGAGCACCGGCGGGGCGCTGAGGCGCCCTTGCCCTCCCCCTTCGCCCGGATCGTTGCCGGGCCGCTCAGCCGGGCACTCTCCAGCCGCAACGCCCGAATCTTCTTCGGGGCCAGCCTCGGGGCCTGGACCGGGCTCTGGATGCACCGCATCGGCGTCGCCTGGCTCGCCTGGGAGCTGACACGCAGCGCCGCCTGGGTCGGGCTGATCGCCTTCGCCGACCTCGCCCCCGCCGTGGTGGTGAGCCCGATCGCTGGCGCCATCGCGGACCGGGTGGACCGCGTGCGGCTCACCATGGCCTCCCAGGGCGTGGTCGCGATCGAGGCGGCGACGGTCGCCACGCTCGCCGCGACCGGCAACATCTCGATCGGCCTGCTCTTCGCCCTTGAAATGGTCAGCGGCACCGCCGCCTGCTTCGCCCAGCCCGCCCGCCAGACCCTCATCCCGGCCCTTGTCGCACGGGAGGACCTGCCCGCGGCGGTCGCGGCCAACAGCCTCCTGTTCAACGTGGCGCGTTTCGTCGGGCCGGGGCTGGCGGGGCCGGTCATCGCGGCCTGGGGTGTCGCGCCCGCCATCCTCTGCAACGCCATCGGCCAGGGCTTCGCCACCTTCTCCATGCCCTGGCTGCGTATCGAAGCCGAACAGCGGCGCGGGCATCCCGCCACCACCTCCCTCCTTGCCGAGACGTTGGAGGGCTTCCGTTACACCGCCCGGCATCCGGGTCTCGGCCCCATCATCGCCTTCTCCGCCCTCTCCTCCTTCCTGCTGCGCGGGGTGCAGGAGATCCTGCCGCCCTTCGTGGAGCGGCTGTTCGGACGCGGCGCGGAGTCGCTGGCGATGCTGACCGCCTCCTTCGCCGTCGGGGCGCTGATCGCGGGTGTGACGGTCGCCTCCCGCGGGCGTCTCGTCGGCACCACGCGGATCGCGGTGCTTGCGATCCTCGCCCAGACCATTGCCACCGCCGCCTTCGTGGCCACGGGGCATTTCGCCTTCGCCCTGCTCTGCGGCGCGGCGATCGGCGCCAGCGCCTCGGCCCATGGCATTTCCGTGCAGGTCCTGGCCCAGACATCGGCCGCCCCGGCCATGCGCGGGCGGATCATGTCGCTCTGGGCCCTCGTCACGCGCGCCTGCCCGGCGCTCGGCGCCCTTGTCCTCGGCCTGGCGGGCGAAGCGCTGGGGCTTCGGCTGCCGACACTGGTCGCGGCGGCGCTGGCGCTCGGCGTCTTCGCCTGGGGCCTCTCTCGCGCGGGCCGGATCGCGCGTTCACTGGAAGCTCCGAAGGAGGAGAGGTCGTGATTCTCGACGCTGCGCTGGTGGGAATGGGGCGCTGGGGCCAGACCCTGGTGAACAGCGTGCAGGGCCGCAACGGGGTGGGCATCCGCTTCGTCGCCGGCACCACGCGGACGCCGGAGAAGGCCCGCGGCTGGGCCACCGAAAAGGAGCTGGACCTCCTGCCCGATCTCGGGGCCGTGCTGGCCGATCCCCGGGTGAAGGCCGTGGTCCTCGCCACACCGCATGGGCAGCATGCCGAGCAGGTGATCGCCGCCGCCCGCGCCGGGAAGCATGTCTTCGTCGAGAAGCCCTTCACCCTCGCCAGGGCGAGCGCGGAGGCCGCCGTCGCGGCCTGCCGGGAAGCGGGGGTGGTGCTGGCCCTGGGCCATAACCGCCGCTTCCTGCCCGCGGTGGCCGAGATGAAGCGCCTGCTGGCCGAGGGGGCGCTCGGCACGCTGCTGCATGTGGAGGGCCAGATCAGCGGCGCGAATGCCGATAGCTGGAAACCCGGCATGTGGCGCGCAGACCCGCGGCAGAGCCCGTTGGGCGGCATGGGCGCCATGGGCATCCACATGATCGACATGATGATCAACCTGACCGGCCCGATCGAGCGCGTCTCGGTCATGAGCCAGGCCCAGGTCCTGACCAATGGGCTGGACGACACCACCGCGATGCTCTGCCGCTTCCGGAGCGGCCCGACCGGCCTTTTCGCGACCCTCGCCTCCGCCCCGCGGGTCTGGCGCGTGGCCCTGTTCGGCAGCCAGGGCCGCCTGGAGCAGCGCGACCCCGAGACCCTCGTCTTCCACCCGCGCGAGGGCGAGGGTTGGGAGCGCCGCTTCGACCGGACGGATATCGAGCGTGCCGAGCTGGAGGCATTCGCCACTGCCGTGGCCGGCGGCCCCGCCTATCCGCTGCCCATGGAGGAGGCGATCCATGGCGTCAGCGTCTTCGAGACGATGATCCACGCCAATGCCAGCGGCGGCCCCGCCCTGGTGCCATAGCGGGGGTGCCTTAACGGGCGAGTTCCGGGGTGGCACCTTGCCGCCCCCCGCCCCCGCGCCCTAGAAGCGCCGCGCCATTCCGGCATCGGAGCTTCCAAACATGAGCGCGATCCTTCGCAAGGGCGTCGGCCCGGTCCTCTCGACCTCGGTCGAGTATCACGGCTTCGTCTACCTCGCCGGCATCACCGCGGACGACCTGTCCCAGGATGTCTCGGGCCAGACCCAGCAGATCCTCGCCAAGATCGACGCCGCGCTCGAGGAGCACGGCACGGACAAGACCCGTCTCCTCCAGGCGCAGGTTTGGCTGAAGGACATCCGCGACCGCGACGCCCTGAACAAGCTGTGGGTGGGCTGGCTGCCGGCCAACGGCGCCCCGGTGCGCGCCTGCGTGGAGGCCAACATGGCCGACCCGCGCCATCTCGTTGAAATCATGGTCACGGCCTGCCGGTAACAAAGCCCACCCAATGACGCCGGAATCTGGCGTCATTGCGTGATCAGCCTGTGGCGACACGGCCGCAACACTGTGTCTTGAGCCGTGTCGCCCATGTTTTTCTAGGAATGCTATCCCGATCACTCTGGTCCAAGCATCCTAGCTCCGCCGAATCACGCTGCATTGCGCCCTGAAACACCCTCGCCCGTTGCCCGAGTTTCATTGCGGCGGGTAACACGTCCGTGACGACGCCAATAAGAGCGGGCCGGTTCAGCCGGTTGGGGGCAAGAGGCTTGATCCTGGGGGATTTTATGCAGGCAAAAAGCACTGCCGTTGCGATTTTTGCGGTTTGCGGGTTCGTCCTCGCGCCGCAGTTGAGTTCCACGGCGGACGCTTCCTCCCCGAACCGGGGCGGTGCCAAGCATGTATCGGCCGCCCGCACCACCGCGCCGGCCGCGCGGCAGGCCGAGGCCGCCCGTCCCGCGCGCTTCAGCGGCGCCAAGGCCGTGCTTCGCGGCGGGCGCTCCACCGAGGCGCCCGAGCTCTCCTCCTTTGGCGGCCGCATTTCCTGCGTCCCCTATGTCCGGATGGTCACGGGCATGCAGGTGAGCGGCAATGGCGGGACCTGGTGGAACAATGCGGCTGGCCTGTACCAGCGCGGTGACAACCCCGAGCCCGGCTCGGTCCTCGTCTTCCGCTCCTCCGGTGGCATGCGGTTGGGCCATGTCGCGGTGGTGGATCACCAGGTGGACGCGCGCGAGATCATCATCCATCACGCGAACTGGGAGGGCCCCGGCATCCGCAAGGGCACCGTCACCCGCAACATCTCCGTGATCGACGTCTCCGACGACAATGACTGGACGGCGGTTCGCGTTCAGGTCGGGCACGAGCCCGGCACCTACGGCCGCGTCTATCCGACCTACGGCTTCATCTTCAACCGCCCCGATGGCGTTCCGGCCCGCCGTGGCCCGATCATGGTCCAGAACGGCCATGCGCTGCAGGAGGTGGCCGAGGCGCCGGCAGCGAGCTCCCATCTGCGCTTCATCAACACGTCGATGGGCGGTCTGGGCGTCGAAGCCAGCCGCTGACCGGCAAACCAGGCGCCATTACGTAGAAGGGGGCGGCGGACCACGGTCCGCCGCCCCCTTCTGCCGTCCGGGCCCGCGGCTTCGCCGGTCTAGGCCTCGCTGCGGACCCAGTCCTCGGGTAGGGCGATCTCCACCCGGTTACGGCCATTGCCCTTCGCGCGGTAGAGAGCGACGTCCGCGGTGGCCGCAAGCTGATCCACCGTGCAGTCGGGCACTGCCACGGCCACGCCGATGCTGATGCTGACATTCAGCGCCTTGTCACCGACACGGATGGGGGTTTCGCAGATCGACAGCCGCAGGCGCTCAGCGACCATCCCGGCATCGTCGGCGGGCTGCGGCGCCATGGCGATCACGAACTCCTCACCCCCGAAGCGCGCCACCACGTCGACCGCGCGCAGGTGCAGGCGCAGCCGCTCCGCCACCTCCCGCAGCACGGCATCCCCGGCAGCATGGCCATAGGTGTCGTTCACCGATTTGAAGCGATCGACATCGATCAGGAGGAGGGTGGCGCCACCGGCACGGAGCAGCCCTTCGATGTGGCGGATGACATAACGGCGGTTCCGCAGCCCGGTCAGGCTGTCCGTCACCGCCATCTCAAGGCTGCGCTGGAGATCGGCCCGCAGGCGCTCCTGGTAGCGCTTGCGCCGGATCTGGTTGCGCGCGCGCGCGCGCAGTTCATTGGGATCCACCGGCCGCAGCACATGGTCATTGGCGCCGAGGTCGAAGCCGCGCAGCACCTGGTTGCGCTGCTCGGCATCGGCAACCAGCAGCACCGGCACCTCACGCATCGAGCTCTGCGCCCGCATGCGGGAGGCGAGCCGCAGCCCCTCCCCGTCATCCAGCCAGAGGCTGAGCACGGCGAGGTCGAAACCCTCGTGCAACAGCCGGTCCCAGGCAATATTCGCATCCGCCGCCCGGGTCACCAGGATGCCGTCCTGGGCCAGGATGCCCGACATGGCCATCGCCTCGGAGTCGTCCTCGGTCGCGAGCAGGGCATGCGAGCCGGCCACGCTGCGCGACGGATCGGGCATCGGCTCGAAGCCGAGATCCTTCGCCGTCTCGGCCCGCAGGCGGAAGGCGTCCAGCACCTGCTTGGTCCGCAGCAGGGCGCGCAGCCTGGCGAAGAGGGTGGCGTGGTCCACGGGCTTCGAGAGGAAATCGTCCGCCCCCGCCTCAAGGCCGCGCACGCGCTCGGCCTGATCCACCAGCGCTGTAATCATGACGATGGGGATATGGGCCGTAAGTGGCGAGGCCTTCAGGAGGCGGCAGACCTCATATCCATCCATGCCCGGCATCATCACATCGAGCAGGATCACGTCCGGCCCCCAGGACTGAGCCAGCCGCAGGGCCTCCGCCCCGGAATTCGCCAAGGCAACCTCGTAATACTCGGCGTTCAGCCGGGCCTCGAGGAGCTTGAGATTGGCCGCAATGTCATCGACCACCAGGACACGCGCGGTCATTTCCCGGCTACCTCGCCTCCGGAAAGCCGCCAGCGCGACTTGGGATTCTGAATCAGGAACAACCCACAAAACATTGTTTCAGCAGCCATCAGGAGAGCCGGAGGTCATCAAGGCCAGACGACTCCCGCAGCGTGAAGGATCAACCCTGTTCTGACGAGGCCGGAGACGCAAGCCATCCACCAAGAGAAATAAAAATGGCGGCAAACCGGCCACGGCTACCGCCACATGATGTGTTTCCTGCCGGCCCCGTCAGCGCCGCGCGAATTGCGTCGAGCCGAACAGGTTCTCTCGCTCCTTGTCCGACATTGGACCCTGGCGCTGCTGGTCCGCCAGCACCGCGAGCCCGCGCTGCACCGCCGGCCGGGCCGCGATAGCCTCCAGCCAGCGGCCGACCGCCGGGAATTCGGCGATCGCGATACCCCGCCGCTCCGGGCTTCGGACCCAGGGGAAAGAGGCGATGTCGGCGATCGAGTATTCCTCGCCCGCCAGATAGGGTGCCTCCGCCAGGCGCTTCTCCAGCACACCATAGAGCCGGCGGACTTCCTTGGAGTAGCGGTCGATAGCGTAGGGGATCTTCTCCGGCGCGTAATTCGCAAAATGGTTCCATTGGCCGAACATCGGCCCGATGCCGCCCATCTGGAACATTAACCATTGCAGGCAAGCCGCCCGGCCGGCCGGATCCGCGGGGATCAGGCGCCCCGTTTTCTCGGCAAGATGGATAAGGATCGCGCCGGATTCGAAGAGGCGCAGCGGCGCACCCCCTGCCCCGTCCGGGTCGATGATGGCGGGGATGCGGTGATTCGGCGTGATCGCCAGGAATTCGGGCCGGAATTGCTCCCCGGCGCCGATATTCACCGCCACGACCCGGTAGGGAAGTTCCAACTCCTCAAGCGCGATATGGACCTTGTGGCCATTGGGGGTGGGCCAGCTCCAGACTTCGATGGCCTTGTCCGGGGTCATGTCCGGGCACTCCGTTCGTTCGGCCCGGAATCTTGGCCATGGGGCGGCGGCGGCAAGCCCGCCGTCGCTTCACGATCAGGCGTTCCCGGAAAGGTAGTCCATCGCCGCCTTCACCCCGCCTGCCTCATGCGGCACCCCGGCGACGCGCAGCCCCATTTCCACCCCGCCCAGCGTGCCGAGCAGGGACAGGTCGTTGAAGCTCCCGAGATGGCCGATGCGGAAGACCCGGTCGTTCAGCCGGCCGAGCCCGTTGCCGAGGGACATGTCGAAGCGCTCCAGGATCGCGGCGCGCAGCGCATTGGCCGAGTGGCCCTCCGGCAGGCGCACGGCCGTTAGCGCGGAGGAGTAGTGCCGGGGCTCCGCGCATTGCACCTCCAGCCCCCAGGCGCGGACGGCGCGGCGGGTGGCCTCGGCATGGCGGTCGTGGCGCGAGAAGACATTGGGCAGGCCTTCCGCCACCAGCATGTCGAGCGCGGTGTCCAGCGCGTAGAGCATGTTGGTGGCCGGCGTGTAGGGGAAGTAGCCCGTGGCGTTGGCGGCCAGCATCGGCTTCCAGTCCCAGAAGGCGCGCGGCAGCCGGGCCGTCTCGCTCGCCTTCAGCGCCTTTTCGGAGATCGCGTTGAAGGACAGGCCCGGAGGCAACATCAGCCCCTTCTGGCTGCCGGCGACGGTGACGTCGACGCCCCACTCCTCATGGCGGTACTCGATGGAGCCGAGGGAGGAGATGGTGTCTACCAGCAGCAGCGCCGGATGGCCCGCCGCATTCAATGCCTGCCGCACTTCGTCGATGCGGGAGGTGCAGCCGGTGCTCGTCTCGTTATGGACGACGCAGACGGCCTTGATCTCATGGCCCTTATCGGCGCGCAGCGCGGCCTCGATCGCCGGCACGTCGGCGGCCTGGCGCCAGTCGGTTTCCAGCAGCCGGGGCTTCAGGCCCAGGCGCTCCGCCATCTCGCGCCAGAGATGGGCGAACCAGCCCGTCTCGCACATCAGCACCGTGTCGCCGGGGGAGAGGGTATTCACCAGCGCCGCTTCCCAGGCGCCTGTGCCGGAAGCGGGGTAGATGATCACCGGCCCGGTCGTTCCGAACACAGGCTTCAGCTTCTCCAGCACCCGCTTGCCCAGCACGCCGAAATCGGGGCCGCGATGGTCCATGGTCGGGTTGTCGAGGGCGCGCAGGACGCGGTCCGGCACATTGGTCGGGCCGGGAATTTGCAGGAAGTGCCGGCCGTTCTCGGGCCGGGATGTGTAATAGGCCATGGGCGTCCTCCGCTCTGGCCGCCGGTCTAGCCTTCCTGCCCCGTGCTGCGCCAATGAGTTCGGCGCGTTCAATTGATGAGCATTATGGATGCGACGGGCGGAACACGCTCGGCTAGGTTGCGGCCCCGCAGGAGACGCCCGAATGAATGCCATCGCCCGGTCGCGCATCACCCCCGGAGACAGCCGCCTCGCCGCCCGCCTGAAGCGGGAAACCCAGGGGGAGGTGCTGTTCGGCGCCGGCGACCGCGGCCGCTACGCCACCGATGCCAGCATCTACCAGGTGGAGCCGATCGGCGTGCTCGTGCCCCGCTCGGTCGAGGACGTGACTGCCGCCATGGCCATCTGCCGGGAGGAAGGCGTGCCGGTCCTGCCGCGCGGCGGCGGGACCAGCCAGTGCGGGCAGACGGTGAACCGGGCGCTGGTGATGGATTGCAGCCGGCACCTGCGGAACGTGGTTTCAGTGGACAAGGCGGCAATGCGGGCCACGGTGCAGCCTGGGATCGCCCTGGGCGCGCTGAACGACGCGCTGAAGAAGGACGGGCTGTTCTTTCCCGTCGATCCCTCCACCTGGGCCCGCTGCACGATCGGCGGCATGGCGGCGAATAATTCCTGCGGCTCCAAGTCCATCCGCTACGGGCTGATGGCGGACAACGTCCTCTCCATCGACGCCCTCCTGCCCGGTGGCGAGCGCTTCGCCTTCGGCGAGCTGCCCGACAATCTTGGCGAGGGCGTGCCGGGGAGCGTCGCGGAGTTGGTGAACCGCCTGCGGGCGCTTGGCACGGCCGAGGCGGCCGAGATCGCCGCGCGCTTCCCCAAGGTGCTCCGCCGTGTCGGCGGCTACGACCTGGAATCCCTCACCCCCGAGGCGCGTGCGAATGGGCGCGGCAATCTCGCCCGCATCCTGGTGGGCAGCGAGGGCACCCTCGCCTTCTCCGCCGGGCTTGACCTGAAGCTTTGGCCCATCAAGCCGCGCAAGGTTCTGGGCATCTGCCAGTTCCCGAGTTTCCGGCGGGCGATGGAGGCGTCGAAGCACCTCGTCACCCTTGATCCCGAGGCGGTGGAGCTGGTCGATCGCACCATGATCGACCTCGGCCGCTCCATCGCGATCTACCGCGATACGATCGACCAGATGGTGATCGGCGAACCCGACTCCCTCCTGATCGTCGAGTTCCACGGCCATGACGACGCCGCCCTGCTGCGGGACCTCGCGCGGCTGGAGGAGATGATGGGCGATCTGGGCTTGCCCGGTCAGGTGGTGCGCGCGACCGATGCCGGCTTCCAGGCCGCCATCGCCGAGGTGCGCGAGGCCGGGCTGAACATCATGATGTCCATGAAGGGCGACGGGAAACCCGTCTCCTTCATCGAGGACACGGCCGTGCCGCTCGACGATCTGGCCGATTACACCGAGCGCCTGAACGAGGTCTTCG
>DATCMG010000714.1:0-1688 GCA_036563555.1 Roseomonas sp.
TGGAGTTGCCCCCGTCAAACCGGACACGGGGCTGGTTGAGACTGCGAGAGGATGAACTCACGGGGTGAGAGCATTCGCAAGCCTTTGTGGGGGTGGCTTTCGTTGTAATCCTCGATCCAGCCTGGGAGCTGCTGGAGGGCAGTGGCGGCATCGGGTCTGGGGTTGACGCGGGCGTAGTCGCGCTTGAGGGTTTTCACGAACGCCTCGCTGACACCGTTGCTCTCGGGGCTGCGGACAGGTGTGAAGCAGGCCACGAGGTTTAGCGCGACGGCGAAGTCGCGCGTGTCGTGGGCGGCGTAGGCTGAGCCGTTGTCGGCAAGCCACTGCACGGGATGGGGTGCCTGGACGGCGCCGAACCGCCGCTCGACGCAGGCGAGCATGAGATCGCGCACCATCTCGCCGCTGATGCCTGCACCAGCTATGGCGACCCAGGCCATGACCTCGCGGTCGTGGGTGTCGATGGCGAAGGCCAGGCGGACGACCTCGCCGTTCCAGCATGGGATTTCCAGGCCGTCCGAGGACCAGCGCAGGTTGGAAGCCGAGGCGATGACGCGGCCCTCATGGGCGCGGACCGGTCGCTGGGTGGTGTGGCGCTCCAGGAGCAACTGACCCTGCGCCATGAGCTGGTAGACGCGTTTGTGGTTCAGAGGCTCGGCCCCCAAGGCCCGACGACCACGGTTCAGCAGGGCTGTTACTCGCCGATAGCCGTAGGTGGGCCGGGCATCGGTGAGCTGGCGGATAGCAGCCAGCACCTCGTCATCGCCCTCTCGTTTGTACCGGCCCCGCCGCCGGGAGCCGCCCTGGATCTGCTGGACCAGGTTGGAGCGGGCCACGCCCAGGGTGTCGGCCACAACCTTCACCGGGAACCGTCCCGTGGCGGCGACGGCAACTGCCAGACAGGCTTTTTCCCCCCGGCGGTCAGCGCCTCGCGCAGCACCTCGACCTCCATCGTCTTGCGCCCGAGCAGCCGTTCAAGGTCGCGAATGCGGCCCTCCAGCTCGCGTACCCGGCTGGCCGCGACCACGTCGTCGTCGGCCTGGATTGCCGCCTTGCCGCCCTCCGACATTCGCCGCCTCCACTGAAACAGTAGACTGGGCGAGATGCCATGCAGCCGGGCCACGGCCGAGACCGTCATGCCCGTCGCCATGGTTTCCTCGACCAGCCGGAGCTTCTGCTCGGCACTGTAGTGGCGTCGCCGCTCGCGGCCGGTGATGATTTCAACGCGTGTCGGATCGTTCGGCATAGGCGCATGCCTAGGCGTAAGCCTAGGTCCTCAGGGCTGCGCCCGGTGTCCGGTCGAAATAGGGGCCACTCCAACGCCCTCGCGCGCCAGGATGCCCGAGAGCCGATGGAGCGGCAGGCCGTCCAGGTACTTGGAGACCAGCACATGGGCCATCAGCCCCGGTCCGGGCCGGCCACGCTCGATCGGCAGAGCGGGTGCAGGAGCCTGGATGACCGCTTCGCAGACCCGGCAGGCATAGCGCGGCCGGACATGGCGGATCACCTTCAGCCTGGCCGGGATTTTCTCCAGCACCTCGGTCACAGTCTCGCCCAGGCGGGTCAGGCGCGCGGGATCGGTGCAGCCGCAGTGGCAGGCAAGGACGGACTCGTGCAGCACCGTCTCGCGCGGCAGGTGCTCCGGCAGCGGTCGGCGCAGGGCCGGTTTGCGCGGCTTGTCGGGCTTGTCC
>DATCMG010000805.1:0-1902 GCA_036563555.1 Roseomonas sp.
CTTTCGGCGAGGACCGGCATCGGATCCTCCCAGTCGCGATAGGTCGGCACATCCTCGATCCAGCTGCGCTGGCGGCAGACCGAGGCGTCGAGGGCACGGATGAGGAAAAGCGGCTCTGCCTCCAGCGGGATGACCACGCAACGCCAACGATTGGCGGAACTACCAAAGCCGGAGACCCAGGTCATCGCCTCGATCTCGTCGAACAGGGCGGCATCCACCCCGGCCGCGCGCAGGCGCTCCTTCAGCCGGGCGAGACGCACCGTGAATTCTTGCGGCGTGAAATAGGGATGCTGGCCCATCAGGTGGCGTCCTTGCGGGGCACGCGCCAGCCATCGAGGCGGTCGCGGAGCTGGTAGGAAAGGCCGACCAGCGGCAGGAACCACGGGTGGCCGGTGTAGAGCGGCTTCGTCGGGAAGGCGAGGCGCGCGAAAGCAGAGGGCCGGTTCGCGCCGCCCAGCATCCCCTGCGCCACCGCCTGACCGAGATGCGTCATCGTCACCACGCCGCTGCCGTTGCAGGCCATCGCGTAGTGCACGCCCTCATGCTCCCCGAGATGCGGCATCATGTCGAAGGCGAAGGCGACATTGCCCTTCCAGGAATGGGTGATCCGCACATCCGCGAGGTCCGGGATCAGGTCCGCCAGAAAGCGGTGCAGCGTGGCGCCGGAGCGTCGCGTGTCCGCATTCACAAAGCTGGCGCGTCCCCCGAACAGGATGCGCGTATGGTCCGGCGAAGGACGGAAGTAGTAGAGCACCTTCTTCGTGTCGCCATAGACGCGCAGCTTCGGCAGGGCACGGCGCACGCGCTCCTCGCCAATGGCTTCGGTCGCAATCATGTAGCTGGCGACAGGGATCAGGCGGCGGCGGTGCCAGGGCGTCGCGCCGCCCGTATAGCCATTGGTCGCGATCATCAGCTTCCGCGCGCGCAACCGGCCGCGATTCGTCTCCACCACGAAGCCGCCATCGGCCTCCCTGGAATAGCCGCGCATCTCGACGCCGCCCATGAGGGTGGCACCATGGCGCTCGGCGGCGCCGGCCAGGGCACGCACATATTTCGCGGGATGCAGCGAGCCCGCGCGCCGCAGCATCATGCCACCGACGAAGCGGTCGGTCGCGATCTCCTCCGCCACGCGGTCGCGCGGGACGAAGAAGGCTTCCTCCGTGCCGGCACCGTTGATCATCTCGATGCGGCGCTTCAGCGTCTCCAGCGCGCGCGGGGCATGGGCGCCGACAAAGCGGCCGCAGCGGACATAGTCGCAGTCCAGCCCCTCGCGCGCGACGAAGGCCTCGAAGTTCTCGAAGGCCTGCTCGCCCTCTTCCATCAGCTCGGAGACATATTCCTTGCCGAAAACCTCCGCGAGGTCGGTACGGACCTTGCCCAGGCTGCCCGCGCCGCTCAGCGCGCCGCCATTGCGGGAGGAAGCACCCCAGCCGATCGCCTCCCGATCCAGCACCAGGGCACGCACGCCGTTGCGGCCCAGCTCGATCGCGGTGGAAAGCCCGGCAATGCCGCCGCCGATGATCGCCACCTCCGCCTCATCCGGCAGCAGGGCGGCGGGCGGGGCCGGCGGAGGCGCGGCCTCCCACCAATAGGGACGCTCGATGAATCCGGGGGCGAAGGGGGCGTCGCTCATGCGGGTGCGAGCGTGGCACCGGGGCTTGCCTGCGGCCCCATACCAAATCGACATAGGGCCAGGGTCCAGCTTATGGCAGCGTGGCTTACGGCGAGCGAAAGTGCCGGCTGACCTCGGCCTCCACCGCGCGGGCGGCGGCGCGGATGCCTTGCAGCAGGATGGTGCGGCCGAAGCTGTCCGGCACTTCCTCCGGCCAGAGCAGTCGGTACTCCACCGTCACGGCCGGCTCGAAGGGGCGCAGCACCAGCCCGCCCCCAAGGAAAGGCGCC
>DATCMG010000728.1:0-3200 GCA_036563555.1 Roseomonas sp.
GCATGGAATGGCAGCGGCCTCTCGGCCCTGTTCAGCGGCCCGCCCGGCACGGGCAAGACGATGGCGGCCGAGGCGCTGGCCGCCGAGCTGCGCCTGCCGCTCTACCGCATCGACCTCTCCCAGGTCGTGAACAAATACATCGGCGAGACGGAGAAGAACCTCAAGCGGCTCTTCGACACGGCAGATTCCGCTGACACGATCCTGTTCTTCGACGAAGCCGACGCCCTCTTCGGCAAACGGGGTGAGGTGCGTGATTCCCATGACCGCTACGCCAACCTGGAGGTGAGCTACCTGCTGGAGCGGATGGAGCGGTTCCGCGGCTTCGCGATCCTCGCCACCAATCGCAAGCGTGACATGGACGAGGCCTTCCTCCGCCGGCTCCGCTTCTCCGTCGAGTTCCCGCTGCCCGGCCCGGAGGAGCGCTTCCATATCTGGGAGGGCGCGATCCCGGAGGAGGTGGACGCCTCGGCGCTCGATCTCCGCTTCCTGGCAGACCGTTTCGGATTGGCGGGCGGGCATATCCGCAGCGCGGTGTTCCAGGCCTGCCTGCAGAGCGCGGGGCCGGGCTGCGCCAGGCGGCTGGACATGCCGGCCGTGATCGCCGCCGTGCGGCGGGAAATGGAGAAGCTCGGCCGCCCGATCAGCCTCGACGGCTTCGGGCCCTATGCAAGCCACCTGGAGGAGTGAGCATGGTACGGCGCGACATCCGCATCGGGCGCATCGAGGTGACGGGCGGCGGTGCCGATGAGGCCGCCCTGCGCGTCGCGCTGGCCGAGGTGCCGGGAACCTTGCGCGCGATGCTCGCCGGCACGCCACCGGCGCGCGCGAGTTCGCTGGCGCATTCCATCGCGCGCGAGGTGGCGGCCGCCATCCGCCGCGCCGCGCCGAAGGAGGGCTAAGCCATGGCCTTACGCCTGCGCGGTGCCCTGGTGGAATACGGCACCGGGCTGATCGGCCCGATCCCGAATATCGTTATCTTCCAGTTCAACCCGGAAACGCTCAACCGCACGATGAAGATTCCGGAACGCCCGAGCGGCGCGACGGCGCGGGAGCGCAGCCAGGCCGGGGAGAAGACCTTCGAGACGATCGGGCTGAAGGCGCATTTCAGCGCCGCCGACATGCTGAATGACGACAAGGTGCTCGCCCGCGCCTTCGGCATCGGACCGCAGCTCGCGGCGATGGAGAAGATGGCGCAACCGAGCGCGAAGATCGAGGGCCTGATCGGCCAGGCGATCGACGCGGTGGCGGGCGCGCTCGGCGGTGGCAAGAAGAAGGACGTCACGCAACCCATCCCGCGCGAGAGCTTCCCGCGCATCCTCTTCATCTGGGGCCTGACGCGGGTGCTGCCGGTCACGATCGATTCCATGCAGATCAGCGAGCTGGAATACGACGCCCTGCTGAACCCGATCCGTGCCGAGGTGGATCTGGGGATGACCGTGACGGCGGTGGATGGATGCTCGGATGACTGGCTGGCCAAGGGTGCCCTCGAATATTCAGGGATAGCCAAGGAGGCGCAGGCGATCGCCAACCTGGCGAACACGGCCGAGCAGATCGTCGATCTCATCCCGATCTAGGTGGAGGCCGCGCATGTTCCTCGACAACTCGCGTTACGCCAGGATTCGCCAGGATGCGGTCACACTGCCCGGCGGACGCACCGGCACGGCCATCGCGCTACGCCGGTTGCCGCCGACTGATGGCATCCCCCGGACGGTGGGGGAGGATGACCGGCTGGACCTGATGGCTCATGCCGCACTCGGCGACGGAACGGGATTCTGGCGCATCGCCGATGCGAATACGGAGCTGGAGGCGAAGGCGCTGGTCGAGGAATCCGGCCGTGTCATCGCCGTGCCGGTGCCCTGATGACGGAGTACCGGATCTTCTTCGGCACACGCGGCGCGACGCGGGAGGAGCTGGACCGCGTGGAGGAGATCACGGTCGAGCAGGAGGCCGACATGGCATGGGAGGCGCGACTGAAGCTCGCCCTCTGCGTGGATGAGAAGGGACGCTGGCAGCACACGGCGCGCACATTCGCCCTGCCCTTCAGCCGGGTGCGCGTTGAGTTGCGCCAGGGCACCGGCACCTGGGTGCCGCTGATCGACGGGCCGGTCGCAGGGCTGGACAGCGCGCTCGACAGCCAGCCCGGCCGCAGCACCGTGACGCTCGTGGTGCGCGACGACAGCGTGCTGCTGAACCGCAACGAGAAGGTCGAGATCTTCCAGGACAGGCTCGATTCCGATGTCGCGCGGGAGGTCTTCGGGGAATTACCAGGCGGCGCCTCGCCACGCACCAGGCCGACAACTTCCCCGCAGCGCACCACCACGCGCCGCGGCACCGCCATTGTCTTCCTGCGGGAGCTGGCGCGGGCAAATGGCTACCGCGCCTATGTCCTGCCGGGCGATGAGCCGGGGAAGAGCATCGGTTGCTTCCTGCCCGACCCGCGGAGCCCGGGAACGCTGCCGCCCCTGGTGCTTCTGGGGAGTGAGCGCAACCTCGCCGATGTCGAGGTGCGGGAGAACAACGAGGGGCCGGAGCGCACCCAGGGACGCACGTTGCGCATCGCCGACCAGGGGATCGTCTCCGTGGAGACCACCCAGCAGGATGTCGGGCTGATGCGTCCCCTGCCGCCTGTCAGCAACGACCAGACCGCTCTGCGCCTGCTGCCACCCACGGAGAACGCGCAGGAAGATCCGGCGGCCCCGAGCGCGGCGCGGACACTGAGCGCCGCCTACGCTTACAAGGTTACGGGCCGCGTCGTGCCGGGTTGCTATGCTGGCGTGCTCGCCCCCTACCAGCTCGTGCTGGTCCGCGTGGGCGACCTGCATCTTTCCGGCAATTGGCTGCTGACGAAGGTTCGGCACCGGATCAGCCCGGACCTCTACGCCCAGGAGTTCGAGGCGCTGTGCGACGGGCAGGAGGACCCTGCCGCGGCGGCAACTCCCGGCCCCAACGGGTTGTCCGTGGCCCTCTCAGCCAGTCTGTCGGTGATCTGACCATGCCGACGGAACTCGAAAGCCTGATCGTCGAGCTGGCGGAGTTCCAGCGCAGCCGCCACTTCGGCAAGTACCGGGGCCTTGTCAGCGACATCAGCGATCCCGAAGGGCTTCTGCGCATCAAGGCCACGGTGCCGGCCGTGTACGGCGAAGTGGAAAGCCCCTGGGCCATGCCCTCCCTCCCCTTCGCGGGCCCGGGGCACGGGCTGG
>DATCMG010000737.1:0-4950 GCA_036563555.1 Roseomonas sp.
TCATGCGGCATGCCGACGACGGCCGCCTCGGCCACCTTCGGATGCGCCACCAGCGCGCTCTCGATCTCGGCCGTGCCCATGCGGTGGCCGGAGACGTTCAGCACGTCGTCCACCCGCCCCGTGATCCACCAGTAGCCATCCTCGTCCTGCCGCGCGCCATCGCCGGTGAAGTAGGTGCCGGGGAAGGTGGCGAAATAGGTCTGGATGAAGCGCTCATGGTCGCGGAAGACCGTGCGCATCTGCCCCGGCCAGCTATCGGTGATGACAAGGTTGCCCTCCGTCGCCCCTTCCAGCCGGTTGCCGTCATTATCCACCAGCGCGGGGAAGACGCCCGGCAGCGGAAGGGTCGCGGAGCCGGGCTTCTGCGCCACGGCGCCGGGCAGCGGGGAGATGAGGATGCCGCCCGTCTCGGTCTGCCACCAGGTGTCCACGACCGGGCAGCGCTCATCGCCCACCACGCGGTAGTACCAGAGCCAGGCCTCCGGATTGATCGGCTCCCCCACGCTGCCCAGGATGCGGAGGGACTTGCGGGAGGCCTTCCTCACCGGGGCCTCGCCCTCGCGCATCAGGGCGCGGATGGCGGTGGGCGCTGTGTAGAAGATGTTGACCTTGTGCTTGTCGATCACGTTCCAGAAGCGGCTGGAATCCGGCCAGTTCGGCACCCCCTCGAACATCAGCGTCGTCGCGCCGTTCGCGAGGGGGCCATAGACGATATAGGTGTGGCCGGTCACCCAGCCGACATCGGCGGTGCACCAATAGACCTCGCCCGGACGGTAGTCGAAGACCAGCTCATGGGTGAAGGCGGACCAGACGCCGTAGCCGCCGGTGGTGTGCAGCACGCCCTTCGGCTTCCCGGTGGAGCCGGAGGTGTAGAGGATGAAAAGCGGATCCTCGGCGCCCATCGGCTCGGGCTCGCATTCGGCGGATTGGGCGTCGCAGAGCGTGGCCCAGTCATGGTCGCGGCCATCCTGCATGGCGACCGACCCGCCGGTGTTCTTCGCGACGATGACGGATTTGATGGTGGGGCAGGATTTTAGCGCCTCGTCGGCATTGGCCTTCAGCGGCACGGTGCGGCCACCGCGGCGGCCCTCATCGGCCGTGATCAGCAGCGTGCTCTCGCAATCCTGGATGCGGCTGGACAGGCTGTCCGGCGAGAATCCGCCGAAGACCACCGAATGGACGGCGCCGATGCGGGCGCAGGCGAGCATCGCCACCGCCGATTCCACGATCATCGGCAGGTAGATCGTCACCCGGTCGCCCCGGCGCACGCCGAGATGCTTCATGGCATTGGACAGGCGGCAGACGCGCTCCAGCAACTGGCGGTAGGTGACATGGGCCTGGCTGTTGGGGTCGTCGCCCTCCCAGATGATCGCCACCTGGTCGCCGCGCCCGCCTTCCACATGCCGGTCGAGGCAGGATTGGGTGAGGTTCAGCACCCCATCCTCGAACCACTTGATGGAGACGTCGCCCTCGAAGCTCGTGTTCTTGATCTTCGTTGGCGCGCGCATCCAGGCGAGGCGGTTCATCTCGCGCTTCCAGAACCCCTCGGGGTCACGCGCGGCCTCGGCGACCATGGCCTCGCGGCGTTCGGCATCGGCGTGGCTGCCGGCCGCGATCTCGGGCTTCACGGCGATCAGCGAATGGTCGGTCATGGCGGCGGTCCTCCGGGGCTTGGCCCTTCTGGGAGCACATCGTCGCTGCCTGCCGGGGGTCGTCAAGGCCAGGAAGAGGCAGCCCCGCTGGACGCCCCGCCATTTTTGCCCGTTCTGCCGCCGCATCGGCGAGGCCGGCCTGCCGCGCCCCCGCCAGAACGAAGGAAGGCCAGGGGATTCCCCCCGGCCTCCATGGCGTCAGCGGTAGTAGTAAGGCCGCGGGTGCCGGTAGTAGCGCGGCGGCGGCGGCGGGTAGCCGCGATAGGCATGGTGGCGGCGATAATGCCGCGGCGGCGGTGGCGGCGGCCGGTGCCAGTGGCCGCGGCCACGGTAGTAGCCGGGCGGCGGGCCATATTGCGCGGGCAGGAGCTGGACCTCCGGGCCGCCCTGCACCATCACGGCGGGCACCGCCTGCGCCTCCGCGGCCGGGGCGGCCACGAGCACCGGGGCGCCGACCAGGGCGCCGAGCATGAGGGCCCTACGGCCCCAGGAACCGATCTTGGCGAGGGCTTCTCGCATCGTGGCGTCCTCTCTTGAGCAGCGGGCCGGAAAGGCCCTGTCACCACCATAGGAAACGTCCCGATGCGGGCAGGGCCGCGACGGGATTGCGGCGGGGCGGGGGCAGTGCGTTGCGGAGCGTGACGGACCGCTTTCCTACAGCCCCGCATCCGCCGGCACGATCACCGCACCGCCTTCCACCCGAGTCTCCACCACCTCCAGCCCATCCCCGGCGCATGGGCCGGAAACGCAGAAGCCGTCCTCCACCCGGAAGCGCGCGCCATGGGCGGTGCAGACGAGGTGGCGCCGGGCACCGTCGAGGAAGCGGTCGGGAAGGCTTTCCAGCGGGATGCCGATATGCGGGCAGGAATTGACATAGACATGAACCGCCCCGCCGCGCCGCACCGCGACGAGGCCGGTGAACCCGCCCGGCGAGGGTGGGAAGCCGCGCGCCTCGCCATCCCGGATGTCGTCCAGGCGGCAGAGGATGCGTGGCTCCGTCAAAGCCCCGCCATGGCCGAGATGACGGCCCAGTGCTCCGCCGAAACCGGCACGACGGAAAGGCGCGACTGGCGAATGAGGGCGAGGCCGTCCAGCCGCGGCTCGGCCTTCATGGCGGCCAGCGCCACGGGCTTCGGCACGGGTTTCACGGCACGCATGTCCACGCAGCACCAGCGGCCGGCCTCGTCGGTCGGGTCGGGATAGGCCTCGCGCGCGACCTCCACGACGCCGACGATCTCGCGGCCCTCGTTGGAATGATAGAAGAAGGCCTGATCGCCTGTTTTCATGGCGCGCAGGTTGTTCGCGGCCTGGGCGTTGCGCACGCCGGTCCAGGGTTCGATCCCGTTCTTCACCTGCTCCTCCCAGGAGAAGGCGTCGGGCTCGCTCTTCACCAGCCAGTAGGCGGTCACGCCACGCGGGCCCCGTCGCGGAAGACCTCGCGGAAGGCATGGACGGTTTGCGCCGCGAAGACATCGGCCTCCCAGAAGGGATCGGCCCTGGCGAAGGCCCTGGCGGCCTCAAGGTCGGGCTGCTCGGTCACGACGATGCTGCCGCGCTGCTTGCCTTCCTCGTCCAGCAGAGGGCCGACATAGCGGAGATGGGGGCCGGCCGCCTCAAGCCACACCAGATGCTTCGGCCGGGCGGCAAAGCGGCGTTCCAGCGCGTCCGGCTTGTCATAGCTCACGATGGCGAAAAGCACGTCGGTCCCCCTTCGCCCGGGCGAATCACCGGCCCGGCGCGGGGCGCATGGAAGCCCTGGAGCGTCGGATCGCGCAACCGGGCCAACGGTTTTCGCCAGCTTCAGCCCGGGGTGGGATCGTGGTGGACCCGGCGGAGGCGCATGGCGAGGCTGATGAGCAGCACGCCCCCCACGACCGCCTGGATGGCCACCACCCAGATCAGCGCCAGCAGCCCCGCCCCGGGGGACACCGCCATCCACAGCCCGACCGCGACGCCGAGCGCGCCCCAGAGCCCGAGCAGCCAGCTTCCGCTCCGCCAGGCAAGGATGATGCGGAAGATGCCCGTCGCGACCGACCAGGCCGCGACCAGCAGCACCAGCGCGACGGCCGAGACGATCGGCATCAACAGCAGGATGGCGGCCGCGAGGAGCGAGAGCAGGCCGTCCAGCCACATCCAGCCTGTTCCGGGGCGCACCGGCCCGGGAATGGATCGCCCGGTGGCCGCATGCCAGAGGGTGATGGCGCCGTCCACAGCCAGCCAGGCCGCCAGCACGCCGAGGATCACCGCGAGCCCCACGGCCGGGGAGAGGAAGGTGAAGACCCCGAAAAGGATCGCCACCACCCCGCGCAGCAGCAGCAGCCACCACCCGCCGGCAAGGGCGCGGATGACGCGGAATCGTCCCTCGGCCGGAGCAGGAAAGGTAGCGGACATGGTGCGGCTCCCTCGCGATGGCCTTCGTCCAGCGAAGCAGGCGCGGGAAGGTTGCGCGATCGGGAAGCCGGTGCGGGCGGCGCGGCAAGGGGCTTTCGCCGCCGCGTCATGCCATCAGGGGAAAGTGCCGTGGCCGCGTCGTAAGGGGAGTGACCCCCAGGGGGACGGGCTTGCGGGCTCCACCTCCGGATCCACCACAACGCTTCTGCTTTATGACGGCTCTGCCGCGCGAAAGTTTCACCCAGCCGAATGGGCGCAAACTGCCTCGGCGGTGTTCACGAAAATGCCAGGGCTGGCGTGAGGTACAGTCAGCACTCCGGCCCGGGGTGGTTGCCGGAAGCGTCTAGTCGGACCACTCGCACCAGATCGTCAGCTTTGCCTTGCAAAGCACATGGCCGGCGGAATCCCGGATGATGGCGAATACCTCCCGGTGATCGCCGTCCAGCATTCTTCGTTGGCTCATGGCGGGCAGGGTTGCCATGGCCTGATCGCGGACGGCTTGCAGGCTTTCCACCTCCAACCCGATGTCATCCCGAATAAAGCGGTCGCCGTCAGAGGTGTCGACGAAGAAGTAGGGCATGAGGGCCAAACTCGCTTGGCTCCCCCCCCCCCGCACTCACCTAGATTGCAAGACCCGCCTGCACGGCCGGGGCGCACAAAAAATCGCGGCGGCACAGGATCCGGGATGTGACCAGGGGCGCCCGGTCCGGCGCCGGGGAAACGCCACGCACCCCGTCCGCGATCCGGCAAGCGTCAGTGCCGGATTCCGTGATCCTGGTGCAGGTAAGTGGCATCGAAGCCGGCCCTGTCCTGCAGCTCTTCCCACTTCAGGACCGTGACGGCGGATCGGGTCCAGGTGATCAGTCCGTCTCGCCGCAGGTCCTGCAGCACGCGGTTCACATGCACG
>DATCMG010000806.1:0-17363 GCA_036563555.1 Roseomonas sp.
TGCCGATCTTCGCCGTCTCCTCGATCGAGGCGAGGATGCGGTCGGCCTCGTCGCGCATATGGGTGCAGTAGAGCCCGCCAAAGGGACGGATGGCATCCGCCACCGCGATCACCTCCTCCGTCGTCGCCTGTGCGTTCGGGGGGTAATAAAGGCCGGTGGAGAAGCCGCTCGCCCCCTCCCCCATGGCCTGGCGCAGCCGGTCATGCATCCGCGCGATCTCGGCATCCCTGGCGGGGCGGTAGACGTCGCCGTTCATGGCCTCCACGCGCAGCGTCTGGTGGCCGACGAAGGCATAGGTGTTCACCTCCGCGCCCCTGGTCTTCAGCGCCTGGGCGTAGTCACCGAAGCTGTCGAAGCTCCACCAGCTCTCGTCGCCCAGGAGGTCGAGCGGCGGGATGGGCCGGCTCTTCAGCCGCAGCGGCGACAGGCTGACGCCGCAGTTCCCGACCACCACGGTGGTCACGCCCTGGCTCGTCTTGCAGGTCGTGCAGTCCGGGCCGCAGAGCACGGCGCGGTCGTCATGCGTGTGGCTGTCGATGAAGCCGGGGGCTACCGCCTTGCCGGTCGCGATCACCTCGCGATCCGCGGTCGCGCCGCCCAGATCGCCCAGGCCGACGATCCGGTCGCCGCGCAGGCCCACATCGCCCACGCGGCGGGCGGCGCCGGTTCCGTCGAACAAAGTGGCATCGCGAATGATCGTGTCGCAGCGCAGGGCCATGGTGCAGCCTTTCCGGGAAGGGCCGCATGATGGCCCCACCCGGCGCGGCGATCCAGGCCCTGTCCTGCGGAATGGCTCTGGGACGCGGTTACAGTCCTCGCCGTGGTTTGGACGGAGTCGGGCACGAGCACGCTGGCCGGGGTGGCGGCGCTAGTTCGAGAAGAAATCCGGCATGGGTGGCAGGGGCGGCTCCGGGCCACGCATCGAGAGCTGCACCGTGGCGTCCAGCGCCTGCAGGAAGCGGGACCTGTTATCCGCGGTGAAGCTGCCATGCCGGGTCTGGCCGCCGGTCACCTCCCGCATGTGGCGGGAGATTTCGCGGCCGGCGAGCGCGGCGCCGATATTGGTCGTGTCCCAGATCTTGCCGCTGGGTGCCACAGCATGGCCGCGCGCCGCGAGGCAGCGCGAGGCCAGGGGAATGTCGGCGGTTACGCAGATATCCCCGGGGCGCACGGATTCTGCGATCCAGTCATCCGCCGCATCCGGTCCCTCCGCCACGATCACGCGGCGCACGCCATTTGGCAGGCGAACCCCGCGCGAGCCGTTGGACACGACGGTAACCGGCAGCGCATAGCGCGCGGCTACGCGGAACACCTCGTCCCGGACGGGGCAGGCATCCCCGTCCACATAGATATGGGGCGCGCTCAGACGAGGCCGTCCGCGATGTCGCGCGCGACCAGCGCCGGATCGCGCTCGCTCGGCGCGCCCATGCCGCCGCCGCCGGGCAGCTTGAGAAGCAGCCGCTTGCCCCGGGGGATCACCTGATATCCCTTGGTCCGTAGCAGCGTGCCGTCATTCAGACCGACCCAGCCCGGCGCGCCGTCACCGCCGCCTTCCCGGCCGCGCGGCGGATGGGCCACGCGGTCGAAAATGGCGTTCACGGCGAATTCGGCGTCGGCTTTCGCACCGATTTCCATCACCTGCCCCAGCCCACCGCGCGTGCGCCCAGCGCCGCCTGAGCCCGGGCGCAGCTCCTTCTTCCAGAAGATCACCGGCGCGACATTCTCCGTCGCCTCCACCGGCATGGTCCGCACGCCGGAGGGGAAGGCAGTGCCGTCCAGCCCATCCTGCCCGGGCCGCGCGCCCGTGCCGCCGGAGTTGAAGGTGATCACCTCGAAATCCGGCAGCTCGGCATCCCCGCCGCTCACCTGCGCACCGCCACGCAGGGGCGGGTTCCAGAGGCAGGAGGAGCCTTCCGCTGTCACGCGGTCCGGCACCGCCTGGTGCAGGCAGCCCATCATCAGATCAGGCAGGAGCTGGCCCACCACATGCCGCACCGCCACCGGGAAAGGCCGCGGCGCGTTCAGGATGCAGCCCTCCGGGATGTCCATGCGGAAGAGCAGCAGCGAGGCCCAGTTGTTCGGAACCTCCGGCGCCACGACGCATTTGATGCCGAAGCAGGCATAGGCGCGCGTATAGGCCGCGGGCACATTGATCCCGCGGCCGGAAAGCCCTGACGTGCCCGCGTAGTCCACCGAGATGTGGTCCTTCGCGATCGTCATCCGCGCCTTCAGCGTGACAGGAACCTCATAGCCGTCGGAGCTGATCTGCGCCTCGAACTCGCCACGCGGCAGTTTCGCGATCTCGGCCAGCGTCGCACGGCTGGAGGCATCGAAGATCGACTCCGCGAGATCATCGAGGCTGCCCATCGCGAACTCGTCCATCATCTCGACAAGCCGCCGTGCGCCCGCGTCGTTGCAGGCGCAGAGGGAATAGACATCGCCCTCCAGCTCCGCCGGCGTGCGCGTTCCGGCGCGCAGGATGTCGAAGAAGGTCTCGTTGGCACGCCCCTGGTCGAAGCACTTGACGATGGGGATGTAGAGGCCTTCCTCGAAAACCGAGCGCCCCTCCGGCCCCATGCCGAGCCCGCCCACATCAATCACATGCGCCGTGTTGGCGAAGAGCCCGACGATGGCGCCGTTGCGGAAGGCAGGCGTCACCACCGTCAGGTCGTGCAGGTGGCCGGTGCCCAGCCAGGGATCGTTGGTGATGTAGTGATCGCCCGGCTTCATCGCATGGGCCGGGAACTTCGCGAGGAAGTGGCCGACGGACTCCATCATGGAGTTCACATGGCCCGGCGTGCCCGTGACGGCCTGGGCCAGCATCCGCCCGCGCAGGTCGAAGATGCCGGCCGAGAGATCGCCCGCCTCGCGCACCGTGGTGCTGAAGGCGGTGCGGATCATGATCTGCGCCTGCTCCTCCACCACGGCGATCAGGCGGTTCCACTGGATCTGCCGCTGGATGGCGGCGAGGGCGTCGGTCATCAGAATCGACTCCGCGGACGATATGGCGGATTATCGAGCACGAAAATGGTCAATACAGGCAGCCAAACCAAAAGAATGATAACGGTATCTCGACGTAACCCGAACCAGCGGCCTTCGCCGATGACGATATCGGCATGCGTATATGAAACAATTTTTCGGAAAGAGTAGCTAAGGGCCAGATGGAGTACCGATAAGGCGCCTGTGAGCGCCAAAACCACTCCCGCACCGTCGGAACGCTGTGCGTGAGCAGTAAAAAGTGTTGCGATCGGAACGAGCGCAAGGCCGGACAAACCGGATTCCACAACCCTCTTCAAGAAGGTACGCATTCAAGGGGCCTCCATCACGAACGCCCTAATTCCAGATAACCAAGACCATCCATCCGGCAGGTCCAGCCCGGCCCGACCAAGGTGCTCGTCTCGGCCTCCGCCACGATGCAGGGTCCTGCGACCTCCGCACCTGGCGCGAAACCGTCGCGGTCATAAACCGGCCAGTCAGACACCTCGCCCTTCGCCGTGTCGCGCACCGCCAGATGCCGGATCGGCGCCGGCCCGGGTGTGGCCGAAACTTCAGCGACGGGCGGCGGCGTGTCCACCTCCGTCGCGATGGTCACGGCGAATGACAGGATCTCGACATCGCTTCCCGGAACCGGCCGGTCATAAAATCCGGCATAGGCCACGTCGTAGGCGGAACGAACCGCGTTCACATCAAAGGCGTCCATCGCCTTCGCAGGAAGTTCAACCGCGATCTCATGCCCCTGCCCGACATAGCGCATATAGGCGATGCGGCGCTCGACCAGCGGCGCTCCGAAAGCGCCATCGGACACCACGCGCCGTGCCTCCGCCGACATTTCGGCAAGCAGCGCATTCACGGCCGGGACATCGAAGCTCCGGAAGCGCTGATACAGGCTTCGCACCACCTCATACCCCACCGGCGCACGCAGGAAGCCGATCGCCGACCCGACTCCCGCGCCCGAGGGCACGAGAAGCCTCGTCACCCCGATCTTCTCGGCAACCCGGTATCCATGCACCGGCCCGCCGCCGCCGAATGCAATCACCGCACGGCCGTCATAGCCCTTACCGCTCTCAATGGCATGGACGCGGGCCGCATTGGCCATGTTCTCGTCTACCACCTCCACGACGCCGAGCGCCGCCATCTCGGGCGACAGCCCCAGCGTACCCAGAGACGAATTCATCGCGGCACGCGACGCGTCGGGGTACAGCGCCATGGCGCCGCCAGCGAAGGTGGCGGGGTCATATCGCCCCAGCAGCAGGTTCGCATCCGTCACGGCCGGCCTCGTGCCGCCGCGGCCATAGCAGGCCGGCCCTGGATCGGCACCCGCGCTTTCCGGCCCCACCTGGATACGCCCCAGCGCATCGACGGAGGCGATGGACCCGCCGCCAGCGCCGATCTCCACCATCTCGATCACCGGGATCCGCAGCGGTATGCCGGATCCCTTCTTGAACCGCCCGATGCGCGCCACCTCAAAGGTACGGGCGGTCTGCGGTGCGTAGTCATCGATCAGGCAGACCTTCGCCGTGGTACCACCCATGTCGAAGGACAGCACGCGATCCCAGCCCTTCTGCCGCGCGACGAAAGCCGAGAAGATCGCACCGCCCGCCGGCCCGCTCTCGACCAGCCGGATCGGGAAGCGCGCCGCCGTCTCCAGCGTCGTCAGCCCGCCGCCCGAAAGCATGAGATAAAGCGGGCAGGCAAACCCCGCCTCCATCAGCCCGGCCTTGAGGCGATGCAGGTAGCTCGCCATCAGCGGCTGTACATAGGCGTTGGCGGCGGTGGTGGAAAAACGCTCCCACTCCCGCATCTCCGGGCTCACCTCGCTCGAAAGCGAAACGGGAAGCTCCGGCCATTCCTCCCGCACGATTTCCGCCGCGCGGCGCTCATGCACCGGGTTCACGAAGGCATGCAGGAAGCCGATCGCCAGGCTCTCGATTCCCTCCGACTTCATGAGGGGCACGGCCTGCCGCACCGCTTCCTCATCCAGCGGCAGCAGCACCTTGCCCTCATTGTCCAGACGCTCTGACACCGTCAGGCGCCAGCGGCGCGGCACCAGGGGCTCCGGCAGGGTGATGTTCAGGTCGTATTGGTCGTAGCGGCTCTCATTCCCGAGCGCGAGAACGTCGCGGAAGCCTTCGGTGGTCAGCAGCGCCGTCCTCGCGCCCTTGCGCTCGATGATGGCATTGGTTGCCAGCGTCGTGCCATGGATGAACAGCGCGATGTCGGACGGGCGCCTTCCCGCCTTGGAGAGCACCATGCGGATGCCCTCCAACACGCCCTTCTCGGGTGCGGCCGGCGTGGTGAGCACCTTCGCTGTCCAACGCTCGAACCCGCCATGCTCATCAGCGCGCTCCAGCGCCAGGTCGGTGAAGGTGCCGCCAATATCGGCGGCCAGCCGCAGACCCGCCATGTGTCAGAAGCCCCGCACCACGCCGCCGTCCACGCGGAGGATCGTGCCTGTGATGTAGGAACCGGCATCGGAGGCGAGGAAGGCCGCCGCCTTGCCGAACTCCTCGGGCGTGCCGTAGCGGCGCATGGGGATCGTCTTCTCCCGGTCCGCCATTACCTGCTCCGGCGTCTTGTTCTGCTTGGAGGCCGCGGCGCCCGCCAGCTCGATGCTGCGATCCGTGCGGATGGCACCGGGGGCGATGATGTTCACCGTCACCCCATCCGGCCCCACCTCATCGGCCAGGGTCTTCGCCCAGCCGACGATATTGGCTCGAAGCACGTTCGAGAGAGCGAGGTTGGGCAGCGGCTGCACCATACCCGTGCTGCCCACCGCGATAATCCGCCCGAAGCCCTGCGCCCGCATCCCCGGCAGCACCTTGTTGGCCATCCGGATCGGGGAGAGCACGATGCGCCGGAACCAGGTCTCCAGCGCCTCCTCCGTCAGCTCGGAGGCCGTGCCGGCCGGCGGGCCGCCATGGTTCAGCACGAGGATGTCGAGGCCGCCCAGGGCCGCCACGGCACCCTCCGCCAGGGCATCCATATCGGCCCCCTTGGCCACATCGGCGGCGAAGGGATGCGCGGCCGTCGCGCCCAGCCCCTTCAAAGCCTCGCAAACAGGTTGGAGCCGTTCCACCTCGCGGCCGGAAATCGCCAGCGCGGCGCCATCGGCGGCCAATGCCTCGGCGATCGCCCGGCCCAGGCCCTTGGAGGCGCCCATCACCAGCGCCCTCTTTCCGCGAAGCCCGAGTTCCATTCGAATTCTCCCACGAATCAGTGGCCCGGACCCTGAACCGGCCCTTCCGGCATGGCAAGACGACGGGCCGGATCAGGACCGGGAATAGCAACCCGCCCGGCCCGTTTGGCAACTCCGTCCGCCCCAGGCATCCTTGCCACATGAGCCGCCCGACCCTGCTCCTGACCCGCGCCCTGCCCGAAGCCGTGGAGGCCCGCGCCGCCCGCGACTACGCCATCCGCCGGCCGGAGGGCCCCGACCGCGCCCTCGAAGGCCGCGCCCTGCTCGCCGCCGCCCAGGGCTGCGACGGCATCCTCTGCGCCGCCGGGGACGCGCTGGGCGCCGATACGATCGGCCAGTTGCCTGATCAGGTCCGCATCATCGCCACCTTCAGCGTCGGCACCGACCACATCGCGCTCGGCGCCGCGAAGGCGCGCGGGATCGCCGTGACGAACACGCCTGATGTGCTGAGCGTGGCCACCGCCGAAATCGCGATGCTCCTCATCCTCATGTGCGCCCGCCGCGCCGGGGAAGCGGAGCGCCTGCTCCGGGCCCGCGAATGGACGGGCTGGGCGCCCACCCAGCTCATGGGCGTGACGCTGGAGGGCAAGCGCCTCGGCATCCTCGGCATGGGCCGCATCGGGCAGGAGCTGGCGCGCATGGCCCGCGGCATGGGCATGCGGATCCATTACCGCAACCGCACCCGCCTGCCCCCGCAGGAGGAGCAAGGCGCCAGCTTCCACGGTGATGACGAGGGCTTCCTCGCGAGCTGCGACGTGTTGTCCATGCATATCCCCGGCGGTGCGGCGACCAATGGCTGGCTGAATGCCGCCCGCATCGCCGCCCTGCCCCGCGGCGCCATCGTGGTGAACACCGGCCGCGGCACCACCGTGGATGACGAGGCGCTCTGCGAGGCCATGCGTTCCGGCCATCTCCGCGCCGCCGGCCTTGACGTCTTCGCGGGTGAGCCGAAGATCTTCGAGGGCTATTACAACGCCCCGAACGTGACCCTGCTGCCGCATCTCGGCAGCGCCACGATCGAGGCACGCGATGCCATGGGCTTCCGCTGCCTCGACAATCTGGATGCCGTGCTGATCCACGGCACCGCCCCGCTCCACCATGTGAGCTAGGACAGCCGCATGCTCTTCGACTTCGAGGCCCTGGCGAAGAAGGACCGCTACAAGCTGGTGGTCTCCACCGTCGTGCCGCGCCCCATCGCCTGGATGGTGACGCAGGACGCCCAAGGCCGCGTCAACGCCGCCCCCTTCTCCTTCTTCAACGTCTTCAGCAACGACCCCGTGGTGGTCGGCATCGGCGTCGGCTCCCGCGGCATGGGCGGGGAGGAGCAGGAGGATTTCAAGGACACCCTCACCAATATCGAGGCGCTGGGCGAGTTCACCGTCTGCATGGTGAGCGAGGACACGGCCGAGGCGATGAACATCACCGGCGCCGACTACCCGCCCGGCGTCGATGAGCTGAAGATCGCCGGCCTCACCACCGCTCCATCGGCCAAAATCCGCGTGCCCCGAATTGCCGAAAGCCCTGTCGCCCTGGAATGCCGGGTCTGGCAGATCATCCCCATCGGCGGCCATCGGCTGGTGCTCGGCGAGGTGCTGGCCGTTCATATCCGCGACGATTGCATGCTCAACCCCGAGCGCTTCTACGTGGACACGCCCAAGCTGAACCTGGTGGCCCGCATGCACGGCGCCGGCTGGTACGCCCGCACCACCGACCGGTTCGACATGCCCCGCGTGACCCCCGCCCAGGTCGAGGCTCGCAAGAACAGCGGATAGGGAGCCCTCGCCTCCTGGGCGCCCGCGCCGGAAGCGCCCGGCGCACAGGGCGGCCAGATCCACCCCATGGCGGGGCTTGGCGGTCGGCTGGTGGCGGCTGGATGACTCTGTGCTATTTTTGTTCCATGCAGATCTATCTTGCTGGCCCGGAGGTCTTCCTACCGGACGCTCAGGCCGTGGCCGATGCGAAGCGTGCCCTCTGCGCCCGCTATGGCGCGACCGGCATTTTCCCGACCGACGCCGTGCACTGCCCTGAAGCCGATGCCTGCGAGGAGAGCTGGCTCGCCATCTATCTCCGGAACGAGGCACATATCCGTGGCGCCGACGCGCTGATCGCCAATCTCACCCCCTTCCGCGGCCCCTCCGCCGATGCGGGCACGGTCTATGAACTCGGCTTCATGCGCGCCCTCGGCCGCCCGGTGGCAGCCTATGCCAATACCACCACACCCTTCACCGAACGCACCCGCGCCTTCCTCGGCCCCGACGCCCGTCAGCGGCCAGGCGGTGAATGGGAGGATGCCGAGGGCCTGCACCTCGAATCCTTCGGTCTGCATGACAACCTGATGATCGATGGGGGCCTCCGCGCCTCAGGTGGGGCGCTGGTGAGGCACGTCGTGGCCGAGGCCGATCGCTGGCGGGACCTGACCGCCTTCGAGGCCGCGCTCCGCGCCCTGATGAAATCCGCCTGACCCGGCTTGCCCACCCGGCGACTGCCCCGTATATCCCGCCGCCGCGGGACAGGTGGCCGAGTGGTCGAAGGCGCGCGCCTGGAAAGTGCGTATAGGTCAAAAGCCTATCGTGGGTTCGAATCCCACCCTGTCCGCCAGCCTCTCATGAACTGACGGGCATTGCCCGCAGCACTACCGGCGACCGCCTTTCCACTCACTGGTGAACGAAGACGCCGTCGCCACGCGCAACACAGGACCGTCCCCTCCACGATCAGGGGTTTAGGGCCGAAGAGCTATTTCGTCCCGCGCATGTAGTGCCGTTCAGGGCGATAACCCCGAGTGCTGAACCACGCACGGAGAAGGAACAGCATCCTTCTTATCCGCCCGCCATTCCGGGCTGGGTGCTTCCTCTCCGACATCACTTGGCACCCGGCACCGAACAGGTGAGGGAAAGCCCCTGCTGCGGCTGGACGGGAGCAGGCAGGCCGAACGGCGTTGCCGGCGCGAAGGCGTCAGACAGGGTCTCGGTCTTTTTGGCGGCCGCCAAGATTTCAGCCAGCAGCGCCCCGTGGCGCGTCCTCACCGGCTCCTCATCGAGCAAACAAGAAACGCAGATCAATGCCTGAGCGGTAGTTCGGCGGATCGGATGCCGATCGGAACTCGTCATTGTCGTTTTCCCGCAGGGAAAGCAGAGGCAACTCAGCCCGCCTCACGAGGACGTGAGGCAGTAGGGATATACCCGCATAGGTTGCGGGAGAAAAGAAGATTCCGCCGCAAAGAACGATCTGTTAGCGCCTGGATCCCGCCCACCGTCCCGGTCCGTCAGCTGATCCATCAAGCCTTCTTCGGATAGGCCTGCGCTTCTGAGGCCCTAGTGGTCTGAGTTGAAAGTTCACTGACAATCTGGGCGAGGTGTAAGGTTGGGCGTCTCTGGTGGGAGAAGGAAACCGCCCCTCTCGACGGATAGCAGCATCGCCCTCGCTTCCTCCGTCACCGAGATGCCTGCACCCGCGATGCAGCCCCTCGCGACCTCGCGCCGGCAGCACAGGCCGGGCATGCTGGCCCAGATAATTCAGCCGGGCGAAGGCACAGCGGAAGACCGGCGCGCCCCGCTATCCCGGTAGGGAATTCAAAGCCAGCATAGCCAAAGGCTTGCGGCCAGATGGGGGAAGCTTTGGATGCGTGAACCGGTTCTGGTGCTCGGCGCGGGCATGGTGGGCGTGTCAGTCGCCCTACATCTCCGCCGGCGTGGACTCGACGTGGTGCTGGTCGACCGCCAGGGCCCGGGGGAAGGCGCATCCTTCGGCAATGGCGGGCTGATCCAGCGCGAGGCCGTCTATCCCCATCCCTTCCCGCGTGCCCTGGCGGAGCTGGCCCGGATCGCCCGAAACCGGGCGATCGACGTCTCCTATCACCCGCTGGCGCTGCCGGGCTTCGTCTCCCCGCTCCTGCGCTACTGGTGGCATTCGGAGCCCGAGCGTTACCTGCGCGCCGTGCTGGCCTATTCGCGCCTGATCGCCACCTGCCTCGACGAGCACCTGGCCCTGGCGCGCGGAACAGAGGCCATGGCGCTGCTGCGCCCGATCGGCTGGATGCGCCTCTTCGGCGACCCGCGTGCCTTCGATCAGGCGCGGGCCACGGCAGAGGCCGCGAAGCGGGACTACGGCGTGAACCACATGGCGCTGGACGGCCAGGCGCTCGCCGCAGCCGAGCCGCACCTGCTAGTGGAACGCGCAGGCGCGATTCACTGGACCGACCCGCTCTCGGTCAGCGATCCGCACGCCCTCACCCTCGCCTATGCACGCCGGTTCACCGAAGCGGGCGGGGCCCTGGCCACGGGCAATGCGGCCACGCTTGCCCGGACCGGATCGGGCTGGCGCGTCCACACCGCCGACGGGCCGGTCGAAGCCGCCCGCGCCGTCCTCGCCCTGGGCGCCGCCTCCGCCCAGGTGACGAAACCGCTCGGCTATGCGCCGCCCATTTTTGGCAAGCGCGGCTACCACATGCACTACAAGCTGCGCGGCAACGCCGTGCTGCACCGTCCCGTGCTCGATACGGATAGCGGCTTCCTCCTGGCCCCGATGCGGGCCGGCATCCGGCTGACCACCGGCGCGGAATTCGCCCGCACCGACGCTTCGCCCAGCCCCGTGCAACTCGAACGCGCCGAACCCGTCGCGCGCGGGCTGATGCCCCTGGCGGACCGTGTGGATGGCGCTCCCTGGATGGGCGTACGCCCCTGCACCCCGGACATGCTGCCGATCATTGGCCGCATGCCCGGGCAGGACGGGCTGTGGTGCGCCTTCGGCCATGCCCATCAGGGCCTGACCCTCGGGCCGACCACGGGGCGGCTCCTCGCGGAGATGATGACGGGGGACACGCCTTTCGTGGATCCCACCCCTTACCGGCCCGAGCGCTTCTGAGGCCCTCCCGGCAGAGCCCCGAGGTCAGAGGCTCATCAGGCTCGCATTGCCGCCTGCCGCGGTCGTGTTGATGCTCGTGGAGCGCTCCGTCACCAGCATATCGAGCGGATAGGCCTGCCCATCCTCCAACTCCTGCGGCGTGGCCGCGAGGATCGGCCGGATCGGTCCCTCCCCCGAGGCGACGTCGCGCGCCATGACCATCAGAGGCTCGGCGCCGCCCTCGAAGAGCACGGCGTCGCAACCATCGGCCCCACCATCCGGCGCCGCGCCAACCCACGCAGCCAGGGCCGGCGGCAGCCCGTCCAGCACCGAGGCCAACTCCGCCGGCGCCCGGAAGCGCGCGGCATTGCCCGTGGCAAGGCAGGCCGCGACCTGCACCAGAAGCCCCTCCCCGGTCGTCGCATGGCACAGCACCGTGCCGCGCGGATGCAGCCCGTAGCGGTTCAGCTCGCCCACCGGGCCGGGCAACTCGATCTCCAGCCCGGCCCGTGCGGGTGCCGCCTGGCGCGCGCAACGATCAGCGATGCTGCCCAGCCCCCGCGCCCGCAGCCAGTCCTCGAAGATCCGCAACTCTGGCCGAGGCAGCGTCGGGGGAAGCGGCGGCTCTGCCGGGCAGGCGGAGAGGAGCCGGCGCAGATAGAGCGGCCCGCCCGCCTTCGGCCCGGTGCCGGAAAGCCCATGGCCGCCAAATGGCTGCACCCCGACCACCGCGCCGATCAGGTTGCGGTTCACATAGATGTTGCCCGCCCCGGCGCGATCCGCGAGGCACCCGATCGTCTCGTCGATCCGCGAATGCACGCCGAAGGTCAGGCCGTAGCCGGTGGCGTTGATGTCGTCCATCAGCGCCACCATCGCGTCGCGGCGGAAGCGCAGCACGTGCAGCACGGGGCCGAAGACCTCGCGCTTCAGCTCCGCCATCGCCCCGATCTCGATGATGGTCGGCGCGACGAAGCTGCCATGGCGGCAGGCCGCAGGCAGCGTCGGGGCGTGCACGGGGCAGCCCCGGGCGCGCATCGCCTCGATATGCTCCTGGATGTTTCGCCGCGCCTCCTCGGTGATGACGGGACCGATATCGGTCGAGAGGCGGTCGGGATTGCCGATGGAGAGTTCCGCCAGCGCGCCCTTCAGCATCGCCAGCACCCGGTCCGCGACCTCCTCCTGCAGGCAGAGCACGCGCAACGCCGAGCAGCGCTGGCCGGCACTGTCGAAAGCCGAGGTGAGGACATCCGCCACCACCTGTTCCGCCAGCGCCGAACTGTCCACCACCAGCGCGTTCTGCCCGCCCGTCTCGGCGATGAGCGGGATGGGCCGCCCCGCCGGGCTCAGCCGCTCCGCGAGCTGGCGCTGGATGAGGCGCGCGACCTCGGTCGATCCGGTGAACATCACCCCCTGTATGCGCGGATCCCCGACGAGCCGCGCGCCAACCGCGCCATCGCCCGGCAGGAGCTGGAGCGCGGCGGGCGGCACGCCAGCCTCGCGCAGCAGGTTCACGGCCAGGGAGGCGATCAGCGGCGCCTCTTCCGCCGGCTTGGCCAGCACGGGGTTGCCGGCCGCCAGCGCCGCCGCCACCTGCCCCGTGAAGATCGCCAGCGGGAAGTTCCAGGGCGAGATACAGGCGACCGGACCGAGCGGATGATGCCTGGCCTTGTCGAAGCCGCGCGCCTGGGTGGCGTAGTAGCGGAGGAAGTCCACCGCCTCCCGCACCTCGCCGATCGCGTTGGGGAGGGACTTGCCGGCCTCGCGGATGATGGGGCCGAGCAGCGCTGGCATCCGCTCCTCCATCAGATCCGCGGCAAGATCCAGCATCGCCGCGCGCAGGCCGGGGTCGGTGGCCGCCCAATCCAGTGCCGCCGCTTCCGCCCGGGCCAGGGCGGAATCCACCACGGCCGGCATCGCTTCAATGACATGGCCGACCAGGTCGCGGCGATCCGCGGGGTTGCGGATCTCCCGCGCCTGGCCCGCCGCGGCGCCGTCGCCCAGCAGCGGCACGGCGCTCAGCGCTGCGTCGACCACTGACAGCGTGGCGGCCAGCCCGGCGAGGCGGTCTTCATTCGTCAGGTCCAGCCCGGCCGCATTCCGCCGCGCGGCGCCGAACAACTCGCGTGGCTGCGCGATGCCATCATGCGGGCGCCCCAGGGACGAGAGCGCGCGTGCCTCCGCCACCGGATCGGCCACCAGTGCCTCCACCGGCACATCCGGATCGTTGATGCGGTTCACGAAGGAGGAATTGGCGCCATTCTCGAGCAGCCGGCGCACGAGATAGGCCAGCAGCGTCTCATGCGTGCCGACGGGTGCGTAGATCCGGCAGGGGCGGTTCAGCTTATCGGGACCCACCACCTCCTCGTAGAGTGGCTCGCCCATCCCATGCAGGCACTGGAACTCGTATTGCCCGGGCTCGTAATCCGGCCCCGCCATGGTGTGGATCGCGGCGAGGCTCCGCGCGTTATGGGTAGCGAATTGCGGGAAGACCGCATCGGGTGCCGCCAACAGCCGGCGCGCGCAGGCGAGATAGGACACATCCGTGTGGATCTTGCGCGTGAAGACCGGGAACCCCTCCAGCCCGTCGAGCTGGGCACGCTTGATCTCGCTGTCCCAATAGGCGCCCTTCACCAGGCGCACCATCATGCAGCGCCCCGTGCGCCGGGCCAGGTCGATGACGAAGTCGATTACGAAGGGCGCGCGGCGTTGATAGGCCTGGATGACGAAGCCCACGCCGTTCCAGCCCGCCAGGCGCTGGTCGTGGCACAGTGCCTCCAGCAGGTCGAGCGACAACTCCAGCCGGTCCGCCTCCTCCGCATCGATGTTCAGCCCGATGTCGTAACGCCGCGCCAACACGGCAAGATTCGCCACTCGCGGCAGCAGCTCCGCCATCACCCGCTCCCGCTGCGCGCGGGCGTAGCGCGGATGCAGGGCGGAGAGCTTGATAGAAATCCCAGGCCCCTCCTGGATCCCGCGTCCGGCCGAGGCCTTGCCGATCGCGTGGATCGCGCCCTCGTAGTCGCGCAGATAGCGCGCGGCGTCCTCGGCTGTCGTCGCGGCCTCGCCCAGCATGTCATAGGAGTAGCGGAAGCCCTTCGCCTCCATGGCGCGGCTGTTCGAGAGCGCCTCGTCGATCGTCTGGCCGGTGACGAACTGCTCGCCCATCATCCGCATGGCCAGGTCCACGCCGCGCCGGATCACCGGCTCGCCCGCGCGCGCGATCAGGCGGGTCAGCGCGGCGCCCAGCCCGGCCTCGCTGTTCGTGGAGGCCAGCCGGCCGGTGACGACCAGCCCCCAGGTTGCCGCGTTCACGAAAAGGGAGGGCGAGTGGCCGAGATGCGCCGCCCAGTCGCCACCCCCGATCTTGTCCCGGATCAGCGCGTCGCGCGTTGCCGTGTCGGGGATGCGGAGCAGGGCCTCGGCAAGGCACATCAGCGCCACCCCCTCCTGGCTGGAAAGGGAGAATTCCTGCACCAGCGCTTCCACCCCGCCCCGGCGCCGCTTGGCGCGAAGCGCGGTGACGAGCCGGCGGGCGAGCGCGGCCGCCCTGGCATCCTCCGCGGGTGGCAGGGAAGCGGCGTCGATCAGCGGCGGAAGGCATTCCTCCTCCGGGCGGCGATAGGCTGCGGTGATGGCAGCCCGCAGCGGGGCCTGGGGCCGCAGGGCTTCGGCGAAGGCCTGGAAGGGCGGCGCCGCGTCCTCGGTGGCGGGCGGCTGCAGGGTCTCGATGCTCATTCTCACGCCCTTCCCGAGGTCACGGCACCTGATCGCCGTCCGGCTGAATCTAGAGGTGGCGCCGCATGATCAACATTGGATATTTGGCCTTCAGACCGTATTATTCACGCCACATTCGCCGATGGGTAGGGAAAGATGCAGGAAATCGACCGGGCGGACCGGATGATCCTGTCCATCCTCCAACGCGAGGGGCGGATCACGAATCTGGAGTTGGCCGACCGCATCGGCCTCTCCCCCACCGCCACGAGCGAGCGGATGCGGCGGCTGCTCAAGGAGGGTTACGTCTCCGGCTTCGGCGCGCGGGTCGATCCGCACCGCCTGGGCTTCGGCCTGCTGGTTTTCGTGGAGGTGCTGCTCGACAAGACCACCCCCGACGTCTTCGGCCGCTTCGCCGAGGCGGTGAACCGCGCGCCGGAGGTGCTGGAATGCCACATGGTCGCGGGCGGCTTCGATTACCTCGTGAAAACCCGGGTGCGGGACATGGCGGCCTATCGCAACTTCCTCGGTACCGTTCTGCTCGGACTGCCCGGCGTGCGCGAAACGCGCACCTATGCCGTGATGGAGGAGGTAAAGACCGACGCCCCCCTGCCGCTGTGACGCAGGGGCCTGGCCGCGACGCATTCTTGCACGCCCCATCACGAATCAGGCCCGCCCGGCGCTGCACGCCTTGATCCCCGGGCGGTTTTCAGCGACCAGCCTGCGGACAGGGCCGGGCACCCCGGGCGGGGCCGCGCCGGGATCCCGGTTCACCTCCCCTACGCCGGAGCGAGCAAGGTATGACAATCTGGATCGATGTGGAGGACCTGTTCGACTACGCCCGGGTGAATCCGCGGCCGAGCGGCATCCAACGCGTCGAGTTCGAGATCTGCCGTTGCCTGGTCGGCGCCGCCGGCGAGGAGCGTGTCCGCTTCCTTCGCCACGCCCCCGGCGGCACCGCCTTCCGCGCAGTGCCCTGGTCCGCGGTGGAGACACTCTTCGCCGGGCTGAGCACGACCAGGCCCGGAACGCCCGACGAGGCGGCCGAGGATCCCGCCCCCGCCGCCGGCACCCTGACCCCGGCCGTGCCCGACCTGATCACCCCGCCGCCGCGCCGCCGTCTGCGCCGCCGCGCCCTCAGCTGGGTGGCGCGCCGCGTCCCGGCCCATTTGCGCGCGCCCATCGGCGACGCCGTGCTCCAGCAGATCGGCGCGATCCACAGCGCCCTCCATGCCGGCCGGATTGCCTGGGAATCCACCTTCCGGCGCCCTGTGCCTGCCCCTGTCCCCGGCCTGCCCGCCGCGGCACCCGCCGAACCGGTTCCTCCCCCGGCCGCACCGGTCGCCAAGGAGAAACCGACAGCCGGGAATGAGTTCGACACGGCCCGCCCGGGCGACATCCTCCTCGTGCTCGGCTCCCCCTGGTTCCATCGCGAATACGCCGCCCTGGTCGCGGCGGCGAAGGCGGAGAAGGGCATCCGCTTCGGGGTCCTGCTCTATGACATCATCCCGCTGCGCCGCCCGGAATGGTGCGACCACACCCTGATCCAGCTTTTCGAGGGATGGCTCAGCACCGTGCTGCCGCATGCGGACGCGCTGATGGCCATTTCCCAGGCCAGTGCCGACGACGTCGCCTCTTATGCCCAGGAGAAGGGCTGGAAGCTCCAGGCGAAACCCGTGGCCATCCCGATGGGCACCGGCTTCGGCAGCCCCGCCCCCGCTGTCCGCCTGCCCGGACGCAAATACCCGGAACCCGGCAGCTACGCCCTCATCGTCTCCACGATCGAGGCGCGGAAGAACCACATCCTTCTCTTCCGCGTCTGGCGCCGGATGCTCGAGGAAATGCCGCGCGAGAAGGTGCCCACCCTCGTCTTCGCCGGCCGTGTCGGCTGGATGGTCGCGGACCTGATGCAGCAACTGAAGAACGCCGATTACCTCGACGGCAAGCTGGTCCTCTTCCAGGACCCGACGGATGGGGAGCTGACCACCCTCTACCAAGGCGCCCAGTTCACCCTCTTCCCCTCCTTTTACGAGGGCTGGGGCCTGCCGGTGACGGAGAGCCTCGCCTTCGGGAAGCCCTGCATCATCTCCAACACCACCTCCCTGCCCGAGGCGGGTGGCGCCCTCGCCCGCTACTTCGACCCCGAGAACACCGCCGAAGCCTATCGCGTGGTGCGCGAGGTGGTGGAGGATCCGGAGGGGCTGCGGAACTGGCAGGCCCGCGTGGCCCGGGACTTCCGCCCGGTCGCCTGGGACGAGGCCGCCCGCGCCGTGCTGCGCGCGCTGGAGGAACCGGTGACAGCCCCGGCCTGAATGCCTGGCACGGGCGGCGATGGCCGCCCGCTCAGTGCCAGGCCTCCAGCAGCTCCTCGCTCGTGACCGCCTCTACTTGTTGCCCATAGCGCTCGCGGTAGAGGGTCAGCAGCGCGTCATGCGTCCGGTCCGAGGACGAGCAGAGCGCATCGGTGGGGATCACCACCCGGTAGCCCAGATCCACCGCGCCCAGCACCGCCCCGAGCACGCAGACATCCGTCTCCGCCCCGGTGATGACCAGCGTGTCGACGCCGCGTTCCCGCAGAATCCCGTGCAGCTTCGGCTCAATCCAGGGTGAATAGACC
>DATCMG010000811.1:0-1792 GCA_036563555.1 Roseomonas sp.
TTTTCGGCCGGGGCTACGCCGCCTCAGTCAGCGTATTGGCCGGCCGCCTGGATGATCGGGCGCCACTTGGCGATATCGGCCTGCCAATAGCGGCGATGGAACTCCGGAGTCGCCTGCTCCTGGCTCACCGGCGTGGTGCCCAGCTCCGAGAATCGCGCCACGAGGCGCTCGTCGCGCAGCGCGACCTGCAAGGCGCGGGAGAGGCGATTCAGGATGGCGGCATCGGTGCCCTTGGGCGCGTAGAGGCCGTGCCAGACCGAAACCTCGAAGCCCGGTAGGCCAGCCTCGGCGGCCGTCGGCAGGTTCGGCAGGGCAGGGTTGCGGGTGCTGGTCGTGACCGCGAAGGCCTTCACCGCGCCCGAGTTGATCTGCTGCGTGGTGTTGGTGGTCTGGTCGCACATCAGGTCCACCGTGCCGCCGATCAGGTCGGTCATGGCCGGGCCGGTGCCGCGATAGGGAACGGTGGTCAACTGGGTCTGCACGGCGGATTGCAGCAGCAGGCCGCAGATATGCGACGCGGCGCCCACGCCGGCATTGGCGAGGTTGATGTTCTGCTTCTGCTGGCGCAGCACCGCGACCATCTCGCCCAGGTTGTTCGCCGGGAAGTCCTTCTTCGCGATGATCGTCATCGGTACTTCGGTGACGAGGCCGATGGCCTCGAAGCCGTTCACCGCATCATAGGCCAGGCGGCGGTAGAGGGAGGGGGTGGTGGCCATGCCGATATGGTGGAGCAGCAGGGTGTAGCCGTCCGGCCGGGCCTGTGCGACGCGCTGGGCGCCCAGGGTGCCGCCGGCACCGCCGACATTCTCCACCACCACTGGCTGGCCGAGGTCGCGGGCCATCACTTCCGCAACCAAGCGGGTCACGACGTCGGTCGGGCCGCCCGCAGCGAAGGGGACGATGATGCTGATCGGGCGGTTCGGATAGGCGGGCTGGGCGCGGGCGAGGCTGGGGAGGAGCGCGGGCGCGGCCAGGGCAGCCGTCAGCATCAGCGCCTTACGGCGGTTCATCGGAATCATGGACGTAAACTCCCATTAATGACCGGGCGGTCGCAGGAATCGAGGCGCCCTGTCAAGCGACTTCCAGGGGCGTAACGATGCCCCTGGCCTAGAGGTGGGGAGGCTTCGTCAGGAATCCATCTTGAGGGCGGCGATGAAGGCACTCTGCGGGATTTCGACCTTGCCGAACTGCCGCATGCGCTTCTTGCCCTCCTTCTGCTTCTCCAGCAGCTTGCGCTTGCGGCTTATGTCGCCGCCATAGCACTTGGCCGTCACATCCTTGGACATGGCGCTGATCGTCTCGCGCGCGATCACACGGCCGCCGATCGCCGCCTGGATGGGGATCTTGAAGAGCTGCCGGGGGATCAGGTCCTTCAGCTTCTCACAGATCGAGCGGCCCCGGCGCTCAGCCTGGGAGCGGTGGGCCATGAAGGAAAGCGCGTCCACCGGCTCATTGTTCACGAGGATGCCGATCTTCACTAGGTCGCCCTCGGCATAGCCGTCCATCTGGTAGTCGAAGGAGGCGTAGCCGCGGGAGATCGACTTCAGGCGGTCATAGAAGTCGAACACCACCTCGTTCAGCGGCAGGCGATAGACGGCCATGGCACGCGTGCCGACATAGGTCAGCTCCACCTGCTGCCCCCGGCGCTCGGCGCAGAGGGTGAGGATGTTGCCGAGATACTCGTCGGGGACGAAGATCGTCGCCTTGATCCAGGGCTCCTCGATGGCGTCGATCGAGACGACATCGGGCATGTCTGCGGGGTTGTGCAGCTCCCGCTCCGTGCCGTTCGTCA
>DATCMG010000828.1:0-1677 GCA_036563555.1 Roseomonas sp.
CGCCCTGCCAGTACCCCCCGCGCAGACGGCCCGATGCCGCGCATTGGGCAAAGCGCCCTGGCACGGGGCGCCGCATCCATTGCCGGCCCATGCCGTTTCTGATGCTTCCTCCCCGCATGGAAGCGCCCGACGATGATTTCCACTCGGCTTCACGGGCTGATCGACTATGGCGTCGCCGCCCTGCTGGGCGGCCTTTCCGCCTGCCATAGCCTGCCACCCTCGGCACGGCGCGCGCTCGGCACGGCCAGCGCCTATCACACGGGCTACTCCCTGCTCACGGATTACGAGGGAGGGGTGAAGCCCGTCCTCTCCATGCGGCAACATCTGGCGCTCGACGCCCTGGGCGGCGCGGCGCTGCTCGGCACGGGGTTGGCGATGCGGCGCGAATCGGATGAGACGCGCGCCCTCCTCATCGGCATCGGCCTAGCGGAGCTGGCGGTGGTCGCCCTCAGCAGCACGGCGCCGGTTCGTGGGCCGGGCCAGGGCTCCGGGCCTGTGGGGCGGCTGCTGGGCCGCGACGAGGAGGCGGTCGCGCATCAGGTGGGCTATCCGCCCTTCGACACGCCCAAGCCGGTCGCGCAAGATGTGTTCATCATCGACAGCCTCCTGCCGAGCGCGCCGCTGAGCGTGCGCATGACGGTGATCCGGCTGCCCGATGGCGGTCTGCTGCTGCATTCGCCCACGCGCTTCAGCCATGGCCTGAAGCGGGAACTGGAGCAGATCGGGCCGATCCGGCACCTCGTCGCGCCCAATATCGCCCATTGGACCTTCCTGAAGGATTGGCAGGATGCCTGCCCGGACACGGTGAGCTGGGCCGCCCCGGGCCTGCGCGAGCGGTCCCAGGTGCGGCGGAGCGGCGTGCGGCTGGACCATGACCTGGGCGATCTGGCCCCTGCCGAATGGGGCGATGTGATCGAGGTGGTGCCGGTGCCCGGTGGCGGCGGCTTCCATGAGATGGCCATGTTCCACCGGCCGACCCGCACCCTGATGCTCACCGACCTCGTCATGAATCTCGAGCCGCCGAAGGTGCCGCTCCTGATGCGCCCGATCACCTGGCTCTTCGGCATGCTGGCGCCGGACGGCATGCCGCCACCCTATTTGCGGGCCGTGGTGAAGTGGCGGCATGCGGAGGCGGTGAGGGCCGCATCCCGGCTCATCGAGCTGCGGCCCGAGCGCGTGATCTTCGCCCATGGCCGCTGGTTCGAGCGGGACGGCACGGTGGCGCTACGGCGTTCGCTGCGATGGCTGTGGACCAGGGGTTATCAAGAACCGAAGCCGGCCAGGCGCGGTGTTGGGCCGCTGCTGACGGATAACGGCTCCGCCACCGTCTCGACGAAGCCTCTCTGACCGGCACGCGCCACCGGGGTGTGCGTCAGAATTTTTCCGCGTTACTCGAACGCATAGCCTGAGGTGGCAAGGTAGGTACGGCCGCCTGAGCACTACAGAAAGGCCTGTCGGCCGATCCGTACCCTCTCCTCCCGCCGTTGGGGAATGGCGAGAGGCCGATTAGGCCTCAGCTCGCTTGCCTAGCTATCTCTGACGCCTTGTGGCTATCCCGGACGACCAGATCCAGCTCGGCCGGATTGCCCACCGACCGTGCCGCGCGCTGCACCAGCTCCTGCGCCTTGGCCGACGGCAGTCGGCCATCGAGATCGAGAGTGACCGTCTGGCCCGTCG
>DATCMG010000829.1:0-4166 GCA_036563555.1 Roseomonas sp.
TCAGCGGTGCGATACCGGCCTTTGCCGAGGGCGATTACGTCGCCGGAGGCCGCGCCGCGTCGCAGGCCTGGTCGCAGCCCTCTGGCCCTGCCCCGCGCATGGAAACCGGAGGCCGCCAACTGCTTGCCGGGGGCGATGACCAATACTTCGTTGGTCCCATACGCTCGCTCGCCTGGGCCCAGCCCTCTAACGGCATGATGCCTGCTGCCACAAGCGCACCCCGCGTGACCCGTGGCACCGGGAACTTTGCCTTCGCGAGCCAGGGCGACTGACCTTCACCTTACGGAAGCCCGGCCGTCCCTATGGGACGGCCGGGTGCACCGCTTGCGGGGGAGCCACAGCCGGGTTCGACCCGGGCTGTGTGCAAGCAGCCCGAGTTGATAGGCTTTCTTCCTGCTGTGCGGGGTGGACTTGGCAGTGCTGGGCTTCGAGGGCGTGGTGCCGGGCCGGCCCGCCTACCATCCTGCCACGCTGCTCAAGATCTGTCCTGCGGCTACCTGAAGCCGAAGCGGACGGTCTTGCGCGGCAAGCTACATCGGATCGAACGGAAAATCGGCGGGCACCAGTGCCGCGCGGTTTGCCGCGATCACCTCGTCGACGAAGGCGATGGCCGCCCGCACCCGTGGGCTGCGCCTCAGATCCTCATGGTAAAGCAGCCAGAGTGCCACCGGAGGCATGGCGCGGGGAGAGGGCACCCGGCGCAGCGCCGGATCCTTCTCACCGGCGAAGCAGGACAGCACGGTGCAGCCGAGGCCGGCGCGCGCCGCCTCCAGCAGCGTCTGCATCGTGTTCGAGCGCATCACCATCCGCTCTGGCGGCACGAGCCCGGAAATGTAGCGCTGGAGCGGTGCGCTGCCGGAGGCGTCCTCATAGCCCAGGAAGAGCTGCGCCTCGAAGGGTCGTGGGTCATTGGCCGCGGCGTAGCAGGCGAAGGCGATCTCCCCGAGCCGCCGCGCGACCAGCCCCGGCACCTCGGGACGCGACATGCGCACCGCCAGATCCGCCTCCCGCCGGGAGAGGTCGAGACTGCGGTTGTCCCCCAGCAATTCCATCTGCAGCCCGGGATGCGCGCGCAGGAAGCCGCCGAGCGCCGGGGCGAAGAGCAGGGAGGCGAGGTGCGGCGTGGTGGTCAGCCGCACAAGGCCGGTCAGTCCGCCCGCCGCGCCGTCCAGCCGCCGCAGCAGGCCGGTGATCTCGCCCTCCATCCGCTCCGCGGCGGCCAGCACCTCCTCGCCGAGTGGGGTAACAGCGAAGCCCTCCGGGCCGCGCTCGAAGAGCAGGGCGCCGAGATCACGCTCGAAGCCCTCCAGGCGCCGGGCGATGGTGGTATGGTCAACCCCGAGCGCCCGTGCCGCGGCGGAGAGCGTTCCGCCCCTGCGAAGGGCCAGCACCACCCGCAACCGGTCCCAGTCGGCCAGTGCCCGCTCGGCTGTGTGTTTTCGCGCAGTCATCGCGCGATCTGACGCATGTTCGGCGCGCCAGTCCACAGCCATTCTCGGCCCCTGACCTGACGAGGAGGGCGCGATGCCCGTGATATCAGTCTGGCTCCGGGGCAGCGCGATGCTAGCCGCCGCCGCGATCGCCTGGGGCGGCATGTTCGCCGTGGTGAAGCCGCTGATGGCCGAGATGGATCCCTTCACGCTGACCCTGCTGCGCTACGGGCTGACGGCGCCGATCTTCCTGGTGCTGCTCGTGGCCATCGAGGGACGCCGGGCCCTGGCGACGGAGGGCAGAATGCTCCGGCTCTGGTGGCTCGGCACGCTCGGCTTCGCGGGATTCGGCCTTTTCGCCTTTCTTGGGCTCGGCACGACGCGGCCGGAACATGCCTCCGTGATCCCGGCGATGATGCCGCTGATCACGGTCGGGGTGGTGGCGATGCGCGGGCGTGCCTGGCCGGCGCCGCGGGCGCTGGCCGCCGTCGCCCTGGGGCTTGCGGGTGTCGTGCTGGTGGTCACCCATGGCGAGCCGGGAACGCTGTTGACGGGTGGCGCGGGGCGGGGTGAGGCGTTGGTTCTCCTCGGCGCGACATGCTGGGTCGTCTACACCCTCGGTGCCGCGAATTTTCCTGGCTGGTCGGGGTTGCGGTACACCGCACTGACCTGCGCCTTCGGGACATTGAGCATCGCTGTGGCGGAACTCGTTGCACTTGCCGCTGGCGTCGCCACGCTGCCCGCGCCCGCGACGCTTATCGAGGCCGCGCCGGCCTTCGGCTACCTCGTTCTCGCGGCCTCGGTTGTGGCGGTGCTCGGTTGGAATGCCGGCATGCGGGCATTGGGGCCGGCGCGTGGGGTGTTGTTCATCAATCTCGTCCCGGTCACAGCCTTCACCATCGCGGTGCTGGGTGGCCGCGTGCCGGCCGGCGCGGAGATCGCCGGCGTCGCGCTTGTGATCGCGGCTCTCGTGCTGAACAGCCTGGCGCCCGCGGCGCGAGCACCGGCGGCGCTCAGCCTTCGCACGCGGGGGTAGCTTCCAAATTTCGGGGGTGGACAGGCCGGATTTGCCCCGTGGCGGCGGGCGTCGGCTTCCGCCGGTTCTCAACCCAGGCCTCGCACCGAACCCCTTCGGGCACTGATACTCATTCTCACCTACTTGCGGGCGACCCGGCCTTGGAACAGATTGCGCTTCCCTACCAAGGACAAGGCCAGCACCATGACCCGCCCGAAGAAGGCCGTGCTTTTCGCCCTCTCGCTCCTGCTGGCGCCCGCCGCGGCGCAGGCGGCGGAGGTGAATCTCTACACGACCCGCGAGCCCGGCCTGATGCGGCCGCTGACGGACCGCTTCACCCAGGAGACGGGGATCGCGGTGAACACCGTCTTCGTCCAGGGCGGGCTGGCCGAGCGGCTGGCGGCCGAGGGCAGCCGGTCCCGCGCCGATGTCGCCATGGTGGTCGATGTCGGCAACCTGATGGAGCTGGTGGACCGCGACCTCACCCAGCCCGTGCAGTCCCAGGCGCTGGAATCCGCCATCCCGGCCGGGCTGCGCGACCCGCAGGGCCGCTGGTTCGCCCTCTCCACCCGCGCCCGCGCGATCTATGCCTCGCGCGAGCGCATCCCGGAGGCCGAGGCCGCGAAGCTGACCTATGAGGACCTGGCCGATCCACGCTTCAAGGGGAAGGTCTGCATCCGCTCGGGCCAGCACCCCTACAACACCGCCCTCTTCTCGATCCTGATGATCGAGCATGGCGAGCCCTGGCTGCGCGACTACCTGACGAAGCTGAAGGCCAACCTGGCCCGCCGCGCGACGGGCGGCGACCGCGAGGTGGCGCGCGACATCCTGGCCGGCATCTGCGATGTGGGCCTGGCCAACACCTATTACGCCGGGCTGATGCTCTCCGGCCGCGGCGGCGAGGAGCAGAAGCGTTGGGGCGAGGCGGTGCGGGTGGTCCTGCCGGCCAATGAGACGGCGGTGAACATCTCCGGCGGCGCCGTGACGCGCCACGCGCCGAACCGGGCCGAGGCGGTACGCTTCCTCGAGTTCCTCGCCTCTCCGGAGGCGCAGACGATGTATGCGAACGGCAACTTCGAAAATCCGGTGCGCCCGAACACGCCGGTGAACCCGATTGTGGCCGGCTTCGGCGCGGTGCAGCCGCGCAATGTCTCCCTGCCCGAGGTCGCAGCGAAGCGCGCCGCGGCCAGCCGCATCGTGGATGAGGTCGGCTTCGACCGCTGAAGCTCGCCGGCCGCACCCCTTGCGTCTCCACCGCCTCGGGGCGGCCGCCAGCGTGGCCGTGGTCGCGCTGCCTGTCCTCGCGCTCGCCGTCGCGGCGGCGCAGGGCTCGGGCGATCTCTGGCCGCATCTGATCCGCCATGTCCTGCCACAGGCGGCGGTGGAGACGGTGCTGCTGCTGGCCGGGGTGGGAATGGTGGTGGTGGTGGGGGGAACGGGCACGGCCTGGCTCGTCTCCTGCCACCGTTTTCCCGGGCGAAGGACCTTCTCCTGGGCACTGGTCCTGCCGCTGGCGCTGCCGACCTATGTCTCCGCCTATGCCTGGCTGGACGTGCTGCATCCGGCCGGGCCGGTCCAGTCGGGGCTCCGGGCCATCCTTGGCCTGACCGATCCGCGCGCCATTCCGCTGCCCGAGATACGTTCCCTGCCGGGCTGCGTGATGGTGATGGGAACGGTGCTTTTCCCCTATGTCTATCTCGCGGCCCGGGCTGCCTTCCTCA
>DATCMG010000895.1:0-3919 GCA_036563555.1 Roseomonas sp.
TGAAGGCGATGGGTGCCCTGGCCCGCGCCGGCTTCCCACGAGAGGTGGCCGAGGCCGCGCTGGACATGGACCGTGCCGATGCGGAGGCGCGCATCATCGCGTCGCGGCGCGGCTAGGCCTGCAATGGGACCGGGCCGCAAACCTGCCGGCTGGCCGGCGTTCTCCCCAAGGTGGCCCGAGCGGGCCATTCGATTTGGCAAGAAATCCGGAGGTTCGCCATGGCGACCAGCCATTCGCAGACGCAGAGCGGCAAAAACGGCCCCGCCGAGGGGAAGAAGGGCGTCTCCCAGGAGACGGTCGGCAGCGGCAAGGAGCACGATCCCAACAACTTCGCCAACAACCCGGAACGCGCCTCCGCCGCCGGGAAGAAGGGCGGGCATAACAGCCACAAGAACGACTGACGCCACGCCGCCCGGCACTGTCCGCCGGGCATGCCGTGCAGGGGGAGCGGCGCATGGCGCCCGCTCCCCTTCGCTCCTATACGGCGCCCATGCGAATCACCTTCACCCCGGACGGAATCCTGCGTGGGGTCCGGCGCGGCGTGCCGTTGCTTCTCGGGATCGCGCCCTTCGGGGTGGTGGTGGGGGTGATCTCCCTCGGCCGTGGGCTCAGCCTCGCCGAGACGCTGCTGATGAGCGGCCTTGTCTTCGCCGGCGCCTCCCAGCTCCTGGCACTCGAATTGTGGACGGACCCGCCGGACATCCTCGCCGTCGCGCTCGCCGCCCTGGTGGTGAACATCCGCATGGTGCCGATCGGCGCCGCCCTGTCCTTCTGGCTGGACCATTTGAGGGGCTGGCGGCTCTGGGGCTCGCTCTTCCTCACGGTGGACCATTCCTTCGCCCTCTCGGTCGCGGAGAACCGGGCCGGGGGACGCGATGCGGGGTTCCTCTTCGGGCTGGGGGTCTTCACCTGGGTGGGCTGGGTGATCTCGGCCGGGGCGGGGCATGTCCTGGGATCGGTGGTGGCGCTGCCGCCGGACCATCCGCTGTTCTTCGCGGCCACCGCCAGCTTCGTCGCCATCCTCGTCGCGCTGTGGCGCGGCGTCCGGCAGGACGTGCCGCCCTGGATCCTTGCCGCCGCGACCGCCCTGGCCACGCAGGCACTGCGCCTGCCCGCGCCGCTGCCGCTCCTGGCCGGCGCCTTCGCGGGTGCGATCCTCGGCGCCTGGCAGGAGATGCGGGCGCGGGGAGCCCGGCCATGACCCTGCGCTGGGACGTGACGCTGGCGATCCTCGCCATGGGCATCGTCACCTATCTCTGCCGGGCCGGCGGCTATGCGGTGCTGCGGGCGGTGCGCACGCCACCCTTCGTGGATGCGCTGCTGCGCAACCTGCCCGCCCCGCTCTTCGCCGCCTATGTGGCCCTGGCATTGTCGCGGCAGGACCTGGCGGCGGCGCTGTCGAGCATTGCCTGCGCGGCGGGTCACGCAAAATGGGGGAATCTCGGGCTGTCGATCGTGATCGGCGTCGCGGCGATGACGGTGCTGCGCTGGGCCGGGATGTAGCGGCTCAGGCCGCCTGCCGCTGCAGCAGCCGCCCGGCCGGCGTGTCGCTCGCGCCGCCCGCATGAGTGTAGACGGACTGGCCGTTCACCCAGGTCTCCACGATCCCGTCCGCCACCTGGCGCGGCTCGGAGAAGGTGGCGCGGTCGCGCACCGTGCCGGGATCGAACATCACGAGATCGGCGAAGGCGCCTTCCCGCAGCACCCCGCGATCAGGGATGCCGAAGACCGATGCCGTGCGGCCGGTCATCTTGTGGACCGCCATCTCCAGGCTGAAGAGACCCAGCTCGCGGCTGTAATGCCCGAGCACGCGCGGGAAGGTTCCCCAGAGCCGCGGATGTGGCTGCTTCGCCAGCGGCCCGCCATCGCTGCCGATCATGGAGAGCGGATGCGCCATGATCCGGCGGACATCCTCCTCCGCCATGTTGTGGAACACGCCGCCGCCCGGCATCAGCCGCTGTGCCGCTTCCTCCAGCGTCACATCCCAATCCTCCGCGATGTCGGAGAGCATCCGCCCGGCCATCTCGGGATGCGAGCCGGAGAAGGTGATCTGCACCGGCACATCAGGGCGCGGCTTGCGCGCGGCCAGCGAGGTGGACGAGGCGGTGTAGGGATAAACGTCGAAGGCGACCGGGTGCCGCTCCGCATGCTGCGCAATGCGGGGCAGCGTCTCGGCCGAGCGGCCATGATTCTCGGGCTGCGCGCATTTGTGGTGGCTGATGACCACGGGCGCACCAACCGCCTCGCCGATCTTCAGCGTTTCCTCGATCGAGTCGAGCACGCCTTCCGCCTCGTTCCGCATATGCGTGACATAGAGGCTGCCCGTGCCGCGCAGTGCTTCCGCCACGGCGATCACCTCATCGGTCGGCGCGTGCTTGCTCGGCGGATAAAACAGGCCGGTGGAGAAGCCCGCCGCACCCTCCGCCAGGCATTGCGCGAGTTGCCGGCGCATCCGCTCGGCTTCACCATCCGTGGCCGGGCGGTCCGTGTCGCGGCCCATGGCGCCGACACGAAGCGACATATGCCCGATCAGCGCCAGCGTGTTCACCGAGGATGGCGTGGTCCGCAGACGTTCCGCATAGGCGGCGAAGCTGTCGAAAATCCACCATTCCGGCGCGCAAATCCCGTCCAGCGGTGCCGGCGGACGCTCGGCCATGGGAACGGGCGCGAGGCTGATGCCGCAATTGCCGGTGACGACAGTGGTCACGCCCTGGCTCGTCTTGCACAGCATGCAGGCGGGGCCGCAGAGCACGATCTGGTCGTCATGCGTGTGCGCGTCGATGAAGCCGGGCGCGACGGCGCGGCCGGCCGCCATCACCTCGCGATCCGCACTGGCGGCGGAGAGGTCGCCCATCGCGACGATCCGGTCGCCCTTCACGCCGATATCGCCACGGCGGCGTGGGGCGCCGGTGCCGTCGATCAGTGCGGCATCGCGGATGATGAGGTCGCAGCGCAGGGCCATGGGCGGGTTCTTCCGGCAGGGGCGGCGGCAGGATGTGCCGCCCTGCGCGGGGCGCCAAGACCGTGCCGCACCGGAATCGGCAACAGGTGCCGGGCCCTGGGCCGGTATTTCCACGCCACCGCCTGTCAATCCAAACCTGCGGGCCAAACCTGCGGGCCAAACCTGCGAAACCTCCGGGCAGGGCTGCGGACCTCCACTGGCATCCGGCGGGCCTGACGAGGTAATAATGTGAAAATCACTTTCAAACGCTTCTTGATCGGGTTAATGCGAGACCCACATCGCAGCCGCGACCGGAGGCGCCCGCATGTCCAAGATCCACGTTATCCACGAAAATCCCGAGTGGCTTCCGCCCCTCGCGCGGGCTTTTGACCAGCGCGGCCTGCCCTGGGCGGAGTGGAACCTTTCCTCCGGCAACTTCGACCTCTCCGTCCCGCCGCCGGAGGGCGTGTTCTACAACCGCATGTCCGCCTCCTCCCACACGCGCGGGCACCGCTACTCCGCGGAGCTGACGGCAGCCGTGCTGGCTTGGCTGGAACGCTTCGGCCGCCGTGTGGTGAACGGCCCCCGCGCCCTGGACCTTGAGATCAGCAAGGCGCGCCAATACGCCGCGCTGGAAGCCGCCGGCATCACCGTGCCCGGCACGGTGGTGGTGCGCGGCGAAGCCGGGGACGTCGCCGCCGCCGCCCGCCGCCGCTATGGCAATGGCCCGCTGATCCTGAAGCCTAACCGGGGCGGCAAAGGCCTCGGCGTGCGCCTCTTCGCCGATTCCGACGCGCTGGCCGCCTTCCTGGCCGATGCACCGGAGGATGAGCTGCCGGCGGACGGCCTCTGGCTGCTGCAGGACTACATCCGCGCCGCGCGCCCCTTCATCACCCGCGCCGAATTCGTCGGCGGCCGATTCCTCTACGCGGTGGAGGTGGACACCTCCTCGGGCTTCGAACTGTGCCCGGCCGATGT
>DATCMG010000896.1:0-1796 GCA_036563555.1 Roseomonas sp.
GCATCAGCCAGTTGCGCAGCATGTGCTGCGGCGGCACCCATCGGCTCACCCGCCTGCACCAGTGTTTGCGCGGCCGAGCGCCCGCCGCGCGCGGCAATGATGGCGGCACCGATTGGCGAGGCCATGCCGAGCGCGATCTCCGGGAGCGAAAGCGACGCCCTCTCCTCCATCAGCACCTCATCCGCCAGCAGTGCCAGCATCGCACCGGCACCGACCGCCTTGCCACGCATCACGGCGATCAGCGGCCGGGGGCAATCGAGCATGGCGAGCAGCGTGCGGACCAGCATGCTTCGCCGCAGTGCCCTCGCCTCCTCCGCCGGCAGGTTCAGCTCCTCCCGCAGGTCCGCCCCGCCACTGAACACCCGGCCACCCACCCCGGTCAGCAGCACGGCGCGCAGGGCGGGATCCCGTCCGGCGGCTTCCAGCGCATCCGCAAGCGCGCCGTGCATCTCCCGGTTCAGCGCGTTGGCCGCCCCAGGCCGGTCCATCGTCAGCCGCAGCAGGCCCCCGGTCATGATTTCGATGCGAAGGCTCATGCGCCAGACCTCCGCGGCACCACCAGCGCATCCAGCACCCGCACTCCGCCTCCGGCCGGCAGCACCGCCAGGGGGTTCATGTCCACCTCCTCCAGCAGCTCGCCCAGATCGGCGGCCAGCCAGGAGAAACGCGCGATGGCATCGGCCAGGGCCGGCATGTCGCTCGCCGGGGCGCCGCGCACGCCGCGCAGCAATGGCGCCAGGCGCAGTTCCTCCAGCATCTCCTGCGCCTCCCCCGCGCTGACAGGCGGCAGGCGGAAGGTCACGTCGCGCAGCACCTCCACGTGAATGCCGCCGAAGCCAAGGGTGAGCACCGGCCCGAAGGTCAGGTCGCGCGCCATGCCGAGCAGCATCTCCTGCCCGCCCGTGACCATTTCCTGCACCAGGATGCCTTCGATCCGCGCATCGGGCGCATAGGCCTTGGCGGCGTCCAGGATCTCGCGGGCGGATGGCGCCACGGCCTCGCCACCTACGCCCAGGCGGATCACCCCGGCCTCCGTCTTGTGCGGGATGTCAGGGGATTGGATCTTCAGGACGACAGCGCCGCCGAACCCTGCCGCCGCGGCCACCGCCGCCTCCGGTGTCGCAGCCAGCACCTCGGATGGGCCGTGCAGCCCATAGCAGGCGAGCACCTGGCGCGATGCACCCTCCGACAGGCTTCCGCCCACCCCCTCCAGCAGCGCACGGGCCCTTGCGGGATCGCTATCGGCCGGCCGCTGCGGTGCGGGCGCATCCGCCCGTCGCCGCAGGAACTCCGCCCAGCGCATGGTGCGCGACACGGCCTGGGCACAGGGCAGCGCATCGCGGTACACCGCGTGCCCTTCCGAGACGAGGGCCCGCGGGGTCAGGGAAGGGTCGTCACTGCAGCGGCCGGTCCACAGGATCGCCACCGGCTTCTCCGCCGTCTCCGCCATCGCCGCGACGGCGCGGATATCGGCCGCCGGCGCGAAGGTGATCAGCGGCACCGTCACATCCACCGAGGGATCCTCCAGCAGCGTGCGCGCCGCCGTCGCGAAGAGGTCCTTCGTCCCGATCGCACCCGCGCTCAGGTCGGCCGGGTTGTTCACCGCCATGAAACCCGGGATCAGCATACGCAGCCGCGCCGCCGTTTCGGCCGCAAAGGACGGGAAGCTAATCCCCTGGGACGCAGCGAGGTCGGTGAACAGCACGAGGTTACCGCCGGAGATGGCCAGTGACGCCGCCCGGTTCCCCCGCGGCCGTGCCCGCTGCCGCAGCAGCATCGCCACCTCGTACAGCTCC
>DATCMG010000812.1:0-4231 GCA_036563555.1 Roseomonas sp.
CCACGTTACGCGCGGCGAGATGCCGCCGGTGATTGCAGCGGCCGCCAAGGCGCACCCGAATGTGATGAACATGGAGGGCGCCCAAGCCCTGGCCTGGGAACTCTCGGTTCACCGCGACCGTGTCTCCGAGGTGCTGCGGGAAAAGCTGGAAGCCGCCCGCGCCCTGCCGCCCCAAACCCTGCTGGAGGCGCGCGAGGCCTTCGCCGCCGCTCGCGCCGCCTTCCCGGCCGCCATCGCGGATTACGACGCGGTGCTGACGCCCGCTGCCGTGGGCGAGGCGCCGGAAGGGTTGGGTTGGACGGGAGATCCAGCCTTCAACCTGCTCTGGACCGCCCTGCACGCCCCCTGCGTCAGCGTGCCCGCCGGATCCGGACCGCGCGGCTTGCCCCTTGGCATTCAGATCGTCGCGGCGCCCGGACGGGACCGCGAGGCGTTGCGCTGGGCGGAGTGGATGCGGCAGGTAATGAATTAAGCTGAGTGGCAGACGGGCCGAGAGGCCATTCATGGGGGGCGAACAACAGCGCCGCTTTGTTCTCCCTTTCGGATGATGTTGTCCCTCCCCGCTTCGCCGCACCTCGCTCTTGGAAGCCCTTGCTTTACATCTGTCGGATCACCCGGACAGTCCAACCTCACACGGAAGCGGGCGCGCCCCGCCGCTTCCCCGGTGATGCGACAGGCTTGCGCGCCGCCTTCTTCAACGGCTGAAGACCTCCAAGCCCGCTATTGACCGCGGGATCATCGACGAAGTGCATCCGCTCCAGCAGATAGGCGGTGGTGCTCTCGATCTCGGCCTTCAATTCGGCGGAAGCGCGGACGCCATCCTTCGTGCGGAGGGCGTCCAGGATCTCGGCGTGGCGGTTCGCGGCTGGGACACGCCCGACGATCACCCATCGTGCATCCCAGAAATGTGGGCCCCGCCGCAACCAGAGTGCCTCGATTATTCCCAGCAGCATCGGCGCTGCTGCCGCGCGATACAGCGTGAACAGGAACTGCCGGTCGGCGCGGAGCACCTCCTCCGCATTGTTCGCCTCGCGCGCCGCTCGTCCGGCGCGGACGATCTGCGTCATTGCCGCATGTGTCGCGCGGTCGATCATTGGCGCAGCCAGGCGCACCGCCAGGGGCTCCAGCTCTGCACGGATAGCACCCAGCTCAGCGAAGGCTGCCCGGGTCAGGCGCGGCACAATAGCGGTGCCGGATGGCAGCACGTCCACGGCTTGCTCCGCCGAAAGCCGGCGCAGCGCTGTGCGCGCAGGCATAGGGCTGGTGCCCAGCGCCGCAGCAATGCGGCGGATGGAGAGCTTCTGGCCGGGCGTGAACACACCCTCGACCAAGGCTTGGCGCAGCCGGCGGTAGGCCTGCTCCTCAAGGGAGGTTGGATCGTTGTCGGAAGAGGCTTGCATACGTCCTATTCTGTGATCACAGTAACTCAATATTCGGGATGGCAGAAGGGGCGCCGTGATGCGCTGCGCTTTCTCTTACCGAGGTCAAGCTGGTGATGCACCTGCGGCGTCGGGCCACCGTGGGGCGGGCGCCGCATGAGTGCCGCCCTCCCCTTGTCGCGGAACAGCGACTTGACCAGCAGCGTGGCGGAGGCGCGCGCTCGCTATGCCGCCGCGCGGCCGGCCAGTATGGAGCAGCACCGCCTGGCCGCGCAGGTGCTTCCAGGCGGCAACACGCGCTCCGTGCTGGCCTATGGCCCCTTTCCCACGGCGATGCGGCGCGGCGAGGGTTGCCGCCTCTGGGACATTGATGGGCACGAGTATCTCGATCTCTGCGGCGAGTACACGGCTGGGCTCTTCGGCCATTCCGATCCCCGGATCCAGGCGGCGCTGCGCGAGGCTCTGACGAACGGGATCAACCTGGCCGCTGTCGGGCAGGCGGAGCAACGCCTCGCCGCTATCCTCTGCGGCCGCTTTCCCACCATGCAGCGCGTGCGCTTCACCAATAGCGGCACCGAAGCGAACCTGATGGCCCTGATGGCCGCTCGCGCCTTCACGGGGCGGCTCGCCATCCTGGCCTTCCGCGGCGGCTACCATGGCAGCGTGCTCACCTTCCCGCTGACAGGTACCAGCCCCGTAGCGGTACCCTTCCCGACCGTGCTGGCTGAGTACAACGATACGGACGGCGCCGTGGCCGCGATCCGCGAGCACGCCGCAACGCTCGCGGCGGTCATCATAGAGCCGATGCTGGGCTCTGGCGGCTGCATCCCCGCGCGCCCCGAATTTTTGGTGGCCTTGCGTGAGGCCACGGCCGCAGCCGATGTCCCACTCGTGTTCGACGAGGTGATGACCTCACGCATGTCCGCCGGCGGCCAGCAGGCAAGGCTGGGACTGCGGCCAGACATGACCACGCTCGGCAAGTACGTGGCGGGCGGCATGAGCTTCGGCGCCTTCGGCGGGCGGGCCGACATCATGGACCAGTTCGGCGGGGCCATCCCCCATGCCGGAACCTTCAATAACAACGTGCTCTCCATGGCTGGCGGTTGCGTTGCCATGGGAGAGATCTTCGACGCCGCGACGGCCGAGGCGCTCTTCGCGCGGGGCGAGGCGCTGCGCGCGCGGCTGAATGCGCTGTGCGACGATGCGGGCGTGATCATGGGTTTCACCGGCCTCGGCTCCATGATGACGGTTCAGTTCCGCGCCGTCCCCATCGCTTGCCCGATGGCCCCCACGCCGGCCGAGGAAGGCCTGCGGGAACTTTTCTTCTTCGACATGATGGAAGCGCGCATCTACCTCGCGCGGCGCGGCATGGTGGCGCTCAGCCTGCCCATCGGCGAGGCCGAGGCGGACCGGTTCGCCGCCGCCGTGGCGGAGTTCATCGAAATCCGCAGGCCGCTACTTCAGCAGCGCGCCGGTCCAGCCTGAGCAGGCCAGCAGACAGAGGGAGGTGTATCAATGACAATCCATCCGAAGCGCCGCGACATCATTTTTGCAACCGGCGGGCTGCTGCCCTTCTCCTTGCCTGCCCTCGCACAGGGTGCCGCTCCGCCAAAACCGGATCGCATCGTCGTCAACGCCTCCGGTGGCGCCATGGCGAGCACTCTGCGTCGTGCCTATTTTGTGGAGTTCGAGCGCCAGCACGGCATCCGCATCGTAGACACATCCCCGGTGGATTTTGGCAAGCTGCGTGCCATGGTGAACAGCGGCAACCCAGAGTGGACGGTCACCGAGATTGGCGGGCAGGATGCGACGCGGGCGAAGGAGCTGAACCTTCTGGAGCCGATCAATACCTCGATCGTGGACCTTTCCAGCTATCCTGCTGCAGCACGGGATTCGCACGTTTACATCTCCTCCGCCTATTCCACCGCGCTTGGCTACCGCACTGACACTTTCCCGAACGGCAGCCACCCGAAGGGCTGGGCGGAATTCTGGGACGTCCGGCGCTTTCCCGGCGCGCGATCCCTGCGCAATCATCCCGTAGACAACCTGGAGTTTGCGTTGCTGGCTGATGGCGTGCCCATGGACAAGCTCTACCCGCTCGATATGGACCGCGCCTTCCGCAAGCTGGACGAAATCCGCCCGCATATCGCGGTCTGGTGGGCCACCGGTGCCCAACCGGCCCAGATGCTGGTCGACAAGGAGGTGGTGTTGGCCACAGGCTGGAACGGCCGTTTCTTCGAGCTGTCCAAGCGCAACGCGCCAGTGGGCACCGATTTCACGGGCGGAAGCCTCAAGAGCAGCGCCTACGGTATCCCGCGCGGCGCGCGCCAAGCCTACTGGGGCCAGCAGCTGCTGCAGGTCATGACCAACCCGCGCCTACAGGCCATCTACGCGACCGAGCTCTCCTATGCCGGGCTGCACCCGGAAACGGTCAATCACGTCGCACCGGAGATCCGTGCCCTTCTTCCCACCGCGCCGGACAACTTGGCCAAGCAGTTCTGGCTGGACGTACCCTGGTGGACGGAAAACGGTGCCCGCGCGCAGGAACGATGGAATCGCTGGATGCTGCAGCACTAGAACCGGGGCGAAGGGGTGCAGCTCTCCGTCAAGGCCATTGTCCGCCGCTTCGGCCCTGTCACAGCGCTCGGCGGCGTGGACCTGGAGGTAGCCGAGGGGGAGTTTCTCACCATCCTCGGCCCGTCCGGCTCCGGTAAGACGACGCTCCTCAAGACCGTCGCTGGCTTCGAGATCCCGGACGAAGGTGCTGTGCTGCTAGGTGGGGAAGACGTCACCCTCTCGCCACCTCGCCAGCGCGATGTCGGAATGGTGTTCCAGAACTACGCGCTCTTCCC
>DATCMG010000897.1:0-9074 GCA_036563555.1 Roseomonas sp.
TCATCGATCACCACAATGCCGACCCGAAGCCCTTCCGCTGGACCAAGTCCGCAGACGATATCCTCGCCAGCATCGAGCGCTTCTGCGTCCGAAACACCACGAAAGCCGAAACGACACGAACTTCGGATTCGGGACACTAGATGCCCATTTGCGTTACACGGCCACCAGCCGCCGAGTGCTCCTCCCTGCACTGGCGGTAGGGCCGGCTTGAGGCACCCGCCTGCCTCGCCGGCCCGTCCTCAGGGCGAGCCTTGCAACACGGGTCCTTCTAGGCTCTTGTATTTAGGCGTAAAACTCCGGAAGTTTTACATAACAAATCTTACGCGACCCAGCTGTGTAGGCGCAAAGCTAAACTGTCAGCCCTGAGCAAAGCAGAAATGTCAGCCTCCCCCAGGGCCGCTTTCGATGCACCTGGACTGCATTGCACCCGAAGGTGCAGCTACTCCCGGATCGCATTCGGGCGCTTGTGGCATTCGTCACGGGCTGAACCCAGGGGGCATAAGCCGTCATCGCGATTTACCTCCGGCCGGCGCATCACTGCCTCGAAGGACACGCTCTCGGCCCGGTAGAGGCCGGTGGAGAAATAGGCGATTTCCCCGTCGGCCCGCTTCACCACCCGCCGCATCCGCCCGACTGGTGCCCCCACCGACACCTCCAGCGCCGTCGCCGTTACCGCGTCGGCCGCCGCCAGAGAGAAGCTCTGCCGCAGTTCCGGCAGTTCCGGCCCCGCCAGTTCCTCGAGCAGCGTGAGTACCATCTCCCGATCGAAGCGCGCGGGCGCCAGATCGTAGTAGCGTCGCGCCACATGGATGTCGCACCGTGCATAGGACCACCCCGCGGAGTCGCTGTGGATCCGCTGCATTCGCCGGTAGGAGTCCGCCGCATGGCCATCTCCGGGCAGCAACTCCGGCAGTTCTGTCGCGTCCTCTGCCCGCAGGATCCGCGCCGTGTTCTCCCGGAGAAGTCGTGCGATCTGAGGCCAGCCCGTATCCAGCACCAGTTGCGGGATGCCCGCCGGCACCGCCAGCACGTAGGTCCCGCTCCCCTGCCGTGGCTGCACCAGCCCTTCCTCGGCCAGCAGGCCCACTGCCTGCCGCACTGTCACCGGCGCCGCCGAGTACTCCTCGGCTAATGCCGCAATGCTCGGCAGCCGGTCTCCCGGCCGCAACCGCCCGGACACGATCTCTCCGCGCAGCACCGCGGCGATCCGGTGATAAAGCGGTCGCACGTCGTTCGGGGGAAGGTGATCCATGCGCTCCCGACTCTACCCAGGAACCGGCGGCGCGACCAAGCGTGAATCTGCTGGTCACCCAGCAGAGTATGTGATTGGCTCCACTGACCCTGTCGGAGAAGCTGATGCCGCACGTAGCCCGACACACCGATTACATGGCCGACCAGATTGGCACGGCCCGGATGGCGGAAAGCGGCCAGCCTTTCGTCGCCGGCTCCTACCAGTCCTTCACCCTCACCTTCACCGCCGGCCGCTTCGGCATGGACGACACGGGCTCGATCCGCCTGGTCTATCGCTTCGCCTCCGACATGCCGGCGCCGCAGTTCAAGGATCCCGCAGCCCCTAATTATGTCACGGCAGAGGCTTCAAACGGTGCGCTGTTGGAACTGAACTACAATCCGCGTCTGAATATGCGCCCCTGGGGCAAGTGCCTGACCGTGAGCGTCGTGCGCGGATTCCTCTCCCCCGGCGACACCATCACCATTCGCCTCGGTGATCGCAGCGGCGGCAGCCCCGGCATGCGCCTGCAGACCTTCTGTGAGGACCGCTTCGAGTTCCGGGTGCTGGCCGATGTCTTTGCCTGCTTCAACTGGGCGCTGTTGCCGGACCAGCCCTGGATTGCCATCGTGCCCGGTGAGCCCGAGACGTGGCGCGCCGTGCTCCCTGCCCTGCGCCGTGCCGGCGAGCCCTTTGTCCTCGGCCTGCGCGCCGACGATCGCTGGGGCAACCCGAGCGGCCTGGTCCGCGGCCGCTATCGCCTGAAGCCATCCCGCCCTGTCGAAGGCCTTCCCGAGACCATCGAATGGCCGAACGGCGGTCGAGCACATAGCATCAGAGATCTGCGCGCCACCCCGGGCGACCTGACGATTTCGCTGCTGGACGAAGCCGGCACTACCCTGGTCGAATCCAACCCGCTCCGCATCGTCGAAAAGGCGGAGTACCTCCCCTTCTTCGCTGACATGCACGGCCAGTCCGACGAGACCATCGGCACCAACTCCGCCCGTCGCCTGGCGGAATATGCGCGCGACCTCGCCTTCATCGATGCCATGTGCCACCAGGGCAACGACTTCCAGATCACGGCCGAGATCTGGCGCGACTTGAACGCGCTGACGAAGGAATTTGACGTTCCCAGCCGCTTCGTCTTCTTCCCCGGCTACGAATGGTCCGGCAACACGGCTCTTGGTGGCGACCGCAATGTGGTTCTCAAGGGCGAGAACCGCACCCTCCACCGCTCCTGCCACGCCCTCGTCGAGGATCTGTCTGACGCAGAACAGGACGCGCTGGATGTCCGCGAGCTGCATGCCACGCTCCGGCAGGAGGGCGATGCCCTTTGCCTTCCCCATGTCGGCGGCCGCTACGCCAATCTCGGCTACGCGCATGACAAGGTGCTGGAGCGCAGCGTCGAGGTGCATTCCGACTGGGGCACCTTCGATTGGATTCTCGAGGACGCCTTCGCCGCCGGCGGCCGCGTGGGCATCGCCGCCAATTCGGACGGCCACAAGGGCCGCCAGGGCGCGTCTCATCCGGGCGCCTCGCTCTTCGGCGCCTATGGCGGAGTTACCTGTTATCTGGCGAAGGACCTCTCCCGTGACTCCCTGTGGGACGCCATGCTCTGGCGCCGCCAATACGCCAGCACCGGCGCCATGCGCGCCCATTGCGACGTGTGGTTGCAGCTCTCCGCCGAGGCCGACTTGCATCGCGACGACCCCGCCCTCGGCGGTGACCCAATTGGTCGCACGCAACGTGCCACGCTGGGCAACATCCTGACTAACGTCACGGATGGCGAGGCCGAGATCGGTTTCGAGCTCCTCACCCCCTCCCCCGTTGAGCGCGTCGAGATCCGCAACCGCCGCGAGCTTCTCGAAACCTGGCGCCCCTACGCCGCGGCCGATCTCGGCCGCCGGATCCGTGTACTCTGGGAAGGCAGCGAGTACCGCGGACGCGGGCGCGAGACGATGTGGAAGGGCGCGCTCAACCTGGACAGCAACAGCTGGCGCGACGTTCGCCCGATCAACCGCTTCAACCTCGACCGCCGTTTCGACGCTGATGCCAGAGGCCTACGCTTCGACGGCGTCACCACGGGTGGCTTCATGGGCGTGGAGGCCACCCTCACCGGCACCGGCGGCACGCTCGAGATCGACACCAACCTCGTAAAGGCCTCGCTGCCCGTCGACGAGATCGGATACGAGGACCGCGTCTTCGAGGCCGGTGGCCTCGGCCGCCGGGTCCGTGCCTTTCGACTACCGGACGCCAACCCGCACCGTAGCCTGCGCCTCACCCGCCGCGTGGCACTGCGCAGCGGCGAGGACAATGCCTTCTACATCCGGGCGACGCTGGAGGACGGCAACGTCCTTTGGTCCAGCCCCATCTACGCGATCAAGAAATAAACCAGGGAAGAACCGCGCCGGTCGCCTTCCCGCCAAGGAGGACGATGATGCGTCGACGTGAACTGCTTGCGGGCGCTGCCGCCCTGGCCACCCCCGCGCTGGCCAGGACCGCGCACGCGCAATCCGGATGGGCGCCCACCCGCTCCATCAACATGCTCGTGCCGCTGGGTCCTGGCAGTACGGCCGACATCCTTGCGCGTGTCATGGCCGATATCTGGAGCCAGCGCCTCGGCCAGGCCGTGGTCGTCGAGAACCGCCCCGCGGCCGGCGGCATCGTCGCCACCGAAGCCCTGAAGAACGCGCCACCAGACGGCTACACCGTCGGCCTGGCCAGCCAGGGCACCATGGTCTTCAACGCTTTCCTGCGCAGCGACATGCGCTACGACGCGCGGCGCGACTTTGCCTTCGTTACGCCATTCGCCGTGGTCACCAACGCCCTCGTCGTGCCGAAGGACAGCTCCTACCATACCGTCGCCGACCTTATTGCCGCGGCCAAGGCGAAGCCGGGCTCCATCAACTATTCCTCAGGCGGCAACGGCACTTCGCACCACATTTCCATGGCACTTCTCGCACAGGTCACAGGCACCCAACTCGTCCACGTCCCCTATCGCACCGCTCCGGCCGGTATCCTCGCCGTCATCAACCGCGAGGTGCAGGCCGGCTGCTACAACATCCCCACCGTCCTCACGCAGATCCGTGCCGGCGAGCTGCGCTGCCTCGGCGTCACCTCCGCGGCCCGGAGCGAATTCCTTCCCGAAGTGCCGAGCCTCAAGGAACAGGGCCTGACCAACTACGAGCTGACTACATGGATGGGCTTGGCCCTCCCACTCGGCACGCCGGCTCCCGTGGTGAGCCGCTTTGCCGAGGAAACCCGTCGTGCCCTCGCCGACGAAGCGGTCTGGGCCAAGCTGCGCGACCAGGGCTTCGAGCGCATCCCGCCCATGGATCCCGCGACCTTCACGCGCTTCATCGAGGAGGATCTCGACAAGTGGCGGCCGATCTTCACGGCCGCCGGGCTCCGTGCGGACTGAAATGTTTCCAGCATAGGGCACCTGCCCCATCTTTATCCGCGCAGCCCAGCATCGCTTGGAAGTATTTCAGACAAAGCAAAGCGGTTTCATCCTGATCGCCACGCGGCAGAGACCCCAGATCTCGGCATCTCACTTTCCGGTGAGGCGACTGCACTTTCCAAGAACAGGCCTACGGAGGCCTTGTCCAGCGGGATGGCATCCCTCGGCGATGCAGGTGCTGCCGCGATGGCTGACGTCACGTCCTCCATCCCGGCGGCGGTCGAAGCAGCAACCCTGGCGGGCATGACGCCGGCCACCAACACGACAGCGGCCGCAAACCAGGGGACGATGACAACGGGTCAGGAGAGAACGACCTAGCCTGCCTTTCAGCTACGGGGGGCGCCGTGCACGATGGACCCTCGCCAGATTGCGTCTGCAAGTCGGATCTGTGTAGCGCAACGATGACCCATTTCCGTCGAGACCGACGAGACTGGCTGCCCCACTCATCCCGATATCACCGTGCGCCATCCGTCGTGAGACGTGCCAAATCCTTCAAGTCCTGCGCGCGCTGCGATGCTCTCCGGTCATAGCTCGCTTGGTTCTTGGTGCAGACCAGGGTGTAGGGCCGCCCACGACGGTCAGTTGCCATGTCGGCGTCGCATCGGGCTTTACGTATTGTTTCCTCCACATGGCTCCGATCAGCCTCTGCCGCCTTGAGGCTCCAGCTCTGCCGCTCGGGATCCTTGAGGAACTGCGCGAGCTCCGTGCAAAGCCGGCAATGACATGGAAGTGTGCTCGCCCGCCGCCAATCGGGTGGAGGCGCGAGAGGCTCCGCGATGCGAGCGCGCAGGTGGGCCAGGCAAGCGGCACGTAGCTGCTCGAGCGCACGGAGGCATTCCGGACCGCTCGCTATCAACGTTCGTATGGCAGGGAGGAGAACCCTGTCCATTCCATAGGTTCCGGACCGGGCCAGCATTGTCTCCACTGCGCGCTCGGCCAGTGGGGCATCGATCCTGCCGAGGCTGGTGAGGAGGTCGACGACAACCCCGGAATTCACCTGCACGCTGTCCTCATCCAGCCAGGATTGCTCCCTGCGGGCCGGGCCATCCGGCATGGCATCGACCAGCCGGGCTGCGGCGCCGGCCAGGGCGGCTGTGCCGTCCGCAGCCCACGTAGCCGTCGCGCGCGCCAGCAGGTCGGCGCAGGCTCCGAAGCCGGTGGCCGTCGTAGCGGCGACGATCCGCTCCACCAAGCTCGTGCGCAGCAACCGTGGCAGCAGAGCCAGAGCGCGGAGAAGGGCGGTATTGTCCCTCTTCTCTAAGTTCCCAGCCGAGATAACCTCCGCCAGGAAGCGTTCGATACTGTCCCTGTCCTGGAGCTGGACCAAGGCTTCAAGCATCCGGCCAACCGCGCTGGGCACCGTCTCGTCACGCGGGAATGGAGACCGTCGCGGCCACTGCGCAATCATATGCGTAGCGAGGTCCCGTGCCGCGTACCGCAGGGAGGATGCCGCTTCCCCGGCACTTTCGACCACGCGCCGGGCGAGATCCTCGAGATAGGGCAACGTCACCCGCAGCCCGGCCTGGTTTAGCACCGCGAAGAAGCGCGCACGTGGCCAGAGCACCAGGGCGGCTTGTCGGTAGCTGCGTTCGAACGACGCGCCCTCATTCCCGGTGGCCTCGTGGAATCTCTCCTCGTCCGGCATGAGGTCGTCGCAGGCGTCAGGTGGTGAGAGCTCGTCCTCCTCCTCCACCGGAATCTCGCCGATCCCAGGCGTTTCGCCGTCCTGGCGTCGCCAGTCCGACAGGGTGACCCTGCGGTCGGAGATCTCTCCGGCCTCGATCTCCTCTTCATCCGCTCCCCACCGCCCGCGCCGCGATCTCCCGTAGCTCTCGGCATACTCGGCGGCGCCGCTCTCCTCGATCGTCAGCAGCGCCAGGTGGAGATCACAGTCCGCCTCCCGCGTTGCGGAGCTCAGCACGTTCGCCGCCGCGGCATCGCGCCCCTTCAGTGTGGGAAATCCGAGCTCGGCAGGCGTATAGGCGTGCTCCAAGGGGTAGACGAGCTTCTCCGGCGTGATGTCGCCGGAGCGGCCCTTGCCCGCGCTCCAGGCCTGCAACAGCGTGGCGAGCCGGGCCTGCTCCTTTGTAAAGTCCGGCGGCTCGGGCGGACGGCCACGTCCCGGGCCGATCAGGTTGTAAACGAGGGTCAGACGGTATCCCTCGGTCACGGGCAGGAGCTCGTGTCGGCAATCGGCATAAAAGGCGGCGAAACCTGCCTCCGCCGGATCCTCACTGCGGAGACCCAGACGGGCCTGGCGGCCCTTGTGTTGTACCACCAACTCGCCGCCGGTGAAGCGCGAGGGCAGAACAACCACCAGGGTCGCAAACATTCCCGGGGCCTTCTCGGTGTCCCGATGGTCGACGAAAAAGCCGCCACGCTCATAGAGCAGCAGCTTGTAGAACTCAGCCCTCACCGGGCCAGCGACGCCGAGACCCTCCGCAGCACGGGCCAGGATCGTCCCCAGGGTCCTCGGCCAGTGCCGTCCGCCCAGGCGCACCCGATCAGGGCCGATCTGCCAGCATCGTCGCACGGCCGGGTCGACGATGGTCTCCTCGCCACGGCCGAAGGGGGCGGCTTCGGCCAGGGAGATGATCTGTTCGGCCTGCACCGGCAGCAGTGGCAGCGCCACGGGGCCGACGCCCTCGATCTCGAGGGACGGCGGCAGGAGCTCGATCGAACCGGACGTGACGTAATCGCCAGGCCTGTCGACAGAGCCGAGAAGCGTGGCGAGTTCGGCGGCGAGGGACGACATGGGTTTGCTGGCAGGTTCCTGGATGGACAGGAGGATACCGGTGGAACCTTCCCCCGTCATGTTCATCGTGCAGGCCCCGCCCGCCCTCCTTGATTGCGGCTGCGGCGCCCATGCACGAGACTGATCGCCGGCGAATGAATGGGTGGAAGGACGCGCAGCGGCATGGCTGATGACCTCTTCTCTGGCCCGGGCCTGCAAACCCAGGCCAGGCCGCTGACCGTCTTCCATGCCCAGCTCCTGTCCCACGGTGAAACAAGCTGGGAGGAGCTGTTCAGCGGCTACACGACCCTGAAGGCAATTACCTTCTCCAGCAGCATCGAGTTCCTGCTCCGCTTGGCCGAGCAGTTGGATGACATGGAGGTGGTCTTCGGTTCCGAGCGCATCCTGTCGCGCGAGCACCTCGCCCTTGCCCAGGCGACCCAGGCCGTGCAGGCCTACGGCTTCGCCGATGCGCTCGCGGACCAGAAGGCGCTGGTCGAGGGCCTTTCTCGCCTGCTCGGCCAGGGCGGACAGAAACTGCTGGAGCGCATCGCTGCCGGCACACTGCGGTTCCGCCTGCTACGCGGGCGGCCCAGTCACGAAAAGCTCTACCTGCTCTCCGGTCCAGCGGGGCAGCGCGTGGTGACCGGCTCGCCCAACCTCAGCCTCGCCGCCTTCGAGGGCCGTCAGCACGAGGTCACCATAGCTTTTGACGGGCAGTCCGCCTGGACACTGTTCGACGGTTACTACCAACGCGATTGGAAGGACAGCGTGCCAGTAGAGGCTGAGGCTCTCGTGGCGCATCAACCGGACGGCAGAACTGCCGCCCGGGACACGCCCCTGGGGCTGGAGGAAGTTCCGATCGTGCGGGTGCTCAAGGCCGGGCTCGCCCTGGTGGACGAGGCGCCCAGGCCGGCTCCCTCCGGCTTTGCCGCCGAGGCGTTGCGGCGGGCTGCGGCGCTCGGGGCCGAGTTGAAGGATCTCACGCTCCCGAAGGACAAGGCCGGTCGCACCGTGATCACTGCAGCCTCCGTGCTCCGGGTCCTTCGCAGTCACCAAGCCCGGCCGGTGTCCGAGGTATCCAACGATCATATCCCTCGGGCGGAAATCGACGTGACGACTGGGATTGCCACCCTGAATGGCGTGCCCTGGCTGCGTCCGGAGGAGACCGTGCCGGCTGAGGAAGTCGCGCGGGATGCACGGCTTTTGGCGGACTATCTCTCGAGCTTTCTCACCTTCTTCGGTAACGCGCCCGGAGCCCTGGAGGTGTACTGGGCCTTCCTGGTCTGGCTCTACGCGGCTCCGCTCGCGCCGCATCTGCGTCAGGCCGCGGTTCCGCTCGGCATCGATCCCTGGGTCTACCCGGTCTATGCGGTGCTGTTCGGCCGTTCGAGCGGCGGTAAGACGATGTTCACCCGCATTGCCGCGCGATCAATGTTCGGCTTCGAGAAGATGGTCCGCTCCGGGCAGTTCACCGCGACCCGGGCGCTTGGGCTGCGCGAGCGCCTCGGCGCCATCCCATTGCTGATCGACGACGTCACCCGGGACAAGTTCAGCAGCCACGTGCCTGATCTCGTACGCACGGACCAGGAAACGGCCGGGCAGTACGCGCCGATCGTGCTGACCACCAATCGGGACGTGAGTACCATTCC